>JBDSUN010000298.1:0-21917 GCA_039927735.1 Acidimicrobiales bacterium
AGCCCGGGCGCGTCCTTCTTCAGCTTGATGACGAGGCGCGTCTTGCCGCGAGCCGACTCGTCGTTGACGTCGCTGATGCCCTCGATGGCACGGGTCTGCACCAGCTCGGCGATGCGGGCGGCGCAGACGGAGATGGAGGTCTGGTACGGCATCTCGGTGACCACGATCTGGTCGCCGCTGCGGCCCGAGCCCTCTTCGATCTCGGCCACGGCCCGCAACCGGATGGAGCCCTTGCCGGTGCGGTAGGCGTCGATGATCCCCTGGCGCCCCATGATGAGCGCGCCCGTGGGGAAGTCGGGGCCTTGCACAAAGGCCATGAGGTCGTCCGGGGTGGCCTCGGGGTTGTCGATGAGGTGGGTGGTGGCATCGATGACCTCGCCCAGGTTGTGGGGCGGGATGTTGGTGGCCATGCCCACGGCGATGCCCTGGCTCCCGTTGACCAGCAGGTTAGGGAAGCGGGCGGGCAGGACGGTGGGCTCGGAGTCGTCGCCCGAGTAGTTGTCGCTGAAGTCGACGGTGCCCTCGCCGATGCCGTCCAGCATCCGCATGGCCAGCTGGCTCAGCCGCGCCTCGGTGTAGCGCGAGGCGGCTGGGCCAAAATCGGGCGATCCGAAGTTGCCGTGGCCGTCCACCAGGGGGTGCCGGAGGGAGAAGGGCTGGGCCATGCGCACGAGGGAGTCGTAGATCGCCCCCTCGCCGTGGGGGTGGTACTTGCCCATGACGTCACCGGTGACGCGGGCGCACTTCATGTGGGACCGGTCGGGGCGGGCGCCCAGCTGGTCCATGCCGTAGAGGATCCGGCGGTGCACCGGCTTCAGGCCGTCACGAGCGTCGGGCAGCGCCCGCGTCGTGATGACCGACATGGCGTAGTCCAGGAAGGAAGACTCCATCTCCTCTTGGATCTCGATGGGCTCGATGGCAGCCCGCTGGGGGGGCTCGACAGGGGGGGTCACGTCAGTCATCAGATGTCCAGGAACCTTGCGTCCTTGGCGTTGGTCACGATGAACTGCTTGCGCAGCTCCACCACGTCACCCATCAGGGTGGAGACGACCTCGTCGGCTAGGGCCGCCTGCTCGACGTTGACCTGCAGCAGGGTGCGCAGGCCGTCTTCCATGGTGGTGATGCGCAGCTCCTCGGCGTCCATCTCGCCGAGGCCCTTGAGGCGCCCGAAGTCCTTCTTGTGGTTCGGGTTGTCCCGCAGGAAGACGTCCTTGGCCTGGTCGTCCTTCAGGTAGACCTTCGCCTTGGAGACCTCAGTGGAGTACAGGGGCGGCTGGCAGATGTAGATGTGGCCGGCATCGACCAGCGGCCGCATCTGCCGGAAGAAGAACGTCAGCAGCAGGGTGCGGATGTGGAGGCCGTCGACGTCGGCGTCGGCCAGGATGCAGATCTTGTCGTAGCGGCGCTTCTCGACGTCGAACTCCTCCCCCACCCCGGCGCCGATGGCGGAGATGAGGGCCTGGACCTCGAGGTTGCGGAGCATCTTGTCGAGCCGGGCGCGCTCGACGTTCAGGATCTTGCCGCGGATGGGCAGGATGGCCTGGCGGAGCGGATCGCGGGCGGTGACGGCAGAGCCGCCGGCGGAGTCTCCCTCCACGATGAACAGCTCTCGCTCGTCGCGGTTCTTGGAGCTGCAGTCCTTGAGCTTGTCGGGCATGCCGGCGCCATCGAGCAGGGTCTTGGAGCGGATGACGTCGCGCGCCTTCTTGGCCGCCATGCGGGCCTGGGCGCCGGCCAGCGCCTTCTTGACGATCTTGTTGGCCTCGGTGGGGTTCTCCTCGAACCACTGGCCGAGCCGGTCGTTGGTGGCCTTCTGGACGAGGGTCTTGATGCTGGTGTTGCCCAGCTTGCCCTTCGTCTGCCCTTCGAACTGCGGGTCCCGCAGGCGCACGGAGATGATGGCGGTGATGCCCTCTCGGATGTCTTCGCCCTGGAGGTTCGGCTCCTTCTCCTTGAGCAGGTTCTTGGCTCGGGCGTGCTTGTTCACCACGGTGGTGAGGGCGGCCTTGAAGCCCTCCACGTGCGAGCCGCCCTCGGTGGTGTTGATCCCGTTGGCGAAGCTGTGGATGCCGTCGGCGTTGTAGCCGGTGTTCCACTGGAAGGCGATCTCGGCCTCCTGCTCCTCCTCCACCAGCTCGTAGTGGCCCACCTTGGAGAACAAGGCCTCCTTGCTGGTGTTGAGGTGCTTGACGAAGTCGATGATGCCGCCGGCGTAGCGGTAGCTGACCGGCTCGGCCAGGTGCTCGGGCCGCTCGTCCTTGAAGCGGATCTCGAGGTCCTTGTTGAGGAAGGCCATCATCTGCAGGCGCTCGAGGATGGTGCGGGCGGAGAACTCGAGCGTCTCGAAGACGCTGCCGTCGGGCCAGAAGGTGACGGTGGTGCCGGTGCGGCCGCGCGGCGCCTCGCCCACCACCTCGAGCTTGCTGGTGGGCACGCCACCGTCGGCGAAGGTCATCTGGTGGTGCTTGCCCTCGCGATCCACCTCCACGATGAGCTTCGTGGACAGCGCGTTCACGACGGACACACCGACGCCGTGGAGGCCACCCGACACCTTGTAGCCCTCCCCGCCGAACTTGCCGCCGCCGTGCAGCTTGGTGAGGGCGATCTCGACGCCGGTCATCTTCTGCTGCTTGTTGATGTCGGTGGGGATGCCGCGCCCGTCGTCGGCCACCCGACAGCCGCCGTCGGCCAGCAGCGTGATGTCGATCCGCTTGGCGTGGCCAGCCATCGCCTCGTCCACCGAGTTGTCCACCACCTCCCACACGCAGTGGTGCAGGCCGGTGGGACCGGTGCTCCCGATGTACATGCCCGGGCGCTTGCGAACCGGGTCGAGCCCCTCCAGCACCTGCATGCTGTTGGCCCCGTAGGTACTGGTCTGCTGCGCCACGAAGAGACGTCCTTCAGCCGATGGGCTCGGCGCTCGAAGCAGCCGAGCTGAGAAGGGGAGCCAGACGGGCCGCGACAGCGCGAAAACCCTGGTCAGACCCCCGAATCACAACCCTGGAATTGTACCAGCCTGGGTGTGACATCCGGACCACCTCCGCCGGGTTTCGCGGCTACTTGCCGGGGCCCACCCGCAGGTCGATGGCGGTGACCCGATCCGGGCCCAGGAGCTCCTCGAGACGGGCCAGCAGCTGGGTCTGGAGGAACCGCACGTGGGTGGCGATGGCCGGCTCGTCGACGGCCAGCAGCAGCCGCTTCCCGTCGATCCGCAGGGGATGGGTTCGGGCCGCCAGCGAGTCCCCCACCACCTCCGACCACCGGTCGAACACCAGGTGCACCCCGCTGGCCTCGGGTGCCCCCAGGCCCCGCATCACGGCGTCCATGGCCTTGCCGATCGGCTGCGGACCCGGCCCGTTCCCCGGTAGCGGTCGAGCAGGCACGGGCTCATCGTCGCCTCCGCCACCGGTCGCCACAACCCCACCCGCCGCACGCCTCACCCCGGCAGGTTCGTCGCAGGTCGAAGGGCAAGGGCGCGGCGACGGCGGAACGGGTGGGCGGTGGCGTCGTCTGCCGCATTCCTGGCGTCCGGGTCACAGAGGTCCCGGCGACCGTGACCAGGCCCGGCGGCACCGACCGCAACGCTCCGCCTCGCCCTTTGGCTTGACCGATCTGGCCGCTAGCGGGAGATGCGGCCGTCGCGGATGTGGAGGATGAGGTCGGGGGCGGCCTTGGGTGGCAGGCCGCTGGCGCTGGTGAGGAGGGTCTGGCCGGTGGGGAGGTTGGCGAGGAGGGCATCGCTGCGGTCGGGGTCGAGCTCGGAGAAGACATCGTCGAGCAGCAGGATCGGGGCGCTGCCGGTCACGTGGGTGATGACGTGGTGGGCGGCCAGTCGTAGCGCCAGTGCGAGCGATCGCTGCTCCCCTTGGGAGGCATGGGTGCGGCTCGGGAGGCCGCCGATGCGCAGATCTACGTCGTCCCGATGGGGCCCGACGGTCGACACGCCGCGCCGCACGTCGTCCCGGCGGGAAGCGGCCAGGGTCTCGGCCAGCCCGACCCCCGACCACTCAGCGAGGTAGGTAGCGGTCACCTCGGCCGGCTTGTTGGCCACGGCGTCGTAGGTCTGGCCCAGCACGGGCTTCAGGCGGTCGAGCAGGTGCTGGCGGGCCTCGGCCAGCCGGCCGCCGGATTCGACGAGCTTGGCATCCCAGACATCGAGGGTGAAGGCGGCGCTCTCGTCGAGCCGCCCACCGGCCCCCTTGAGCAGGGCGTTGCGCTGCTTCAAGACCTTGTCCACCTCGGAGCGCAAGGCGTCGTAGCGCGGGTGCGACGCGACGAGCGCGTCATCGAGGTAGCGGCGGCGCTCGGCGGGCCCGTCCTTGATCAGATCGAGGTCGTCAGGCGCGAACACCGTCACCCGCAGCACGCCGAGCAGCTCCCGCGCCCGCTTGAGCGGCTGGCGGTTGACCTGCACCCGGTTCCGGCCTGACGCCACCAGCTCCGCCTCCAGCAGGATCGCCCGGCCCTCGCGCTCCCCCTCGGCGCGGATGACGGCCCGCTCAGCACCCTGGCGGATGAGCGCCTCGGTGGGCGCGCCCCGGAAGGACTGCAGCGTGGCCAGCCACCCGATGGCCTCGAGGACGTTCGTCTTCCCCTGCCCGTTGTCCCCTAGCAGCACCGTCAGCCCGGGCGCCAGCTCGATCTCCGCGGTCCCATACGACCGCAGATCGCTCAGCCACACCCGGTCGAGCCGCATCGCCTGATGCTCCCACGCTCCTGCCAGTCCATTCAGCGACAGGCGCCCCGCCCGGCGCTTGACGCCCACGGGAGTGCCGACCCGACCCGCCGTACCTGAGCGGACAGGAACCGGCACCCTTTCCGCCGCGCTTGACTGGCTGGCCGAACCCCCGGTTGGGGAGCACGAGGCCCGTGCGGCCCGTCGCAGGCGCTGGGGGTCTGGGGGGTCTTCCCCCAGCAGCGCACCGCTTGTCAGCTCGGTCCCGACGCAGTTCGTCGGGACCGAAGACCTACGACACCCGGACTGGCATGAGGAGATAGAGGAACTCGGGGTGCTCGGGGACCCGCAGCAGGGCGGGCTTGAGGGCGTCGACGGTCTCGATGGTGACCTCGTCGCCGGGGGCGACCTCGATGCCCTGGACCAGGTACTCGGGGTTGAAGGCGACGGTGAGGTCGGTGCCCTCGAACTTGGCGTCCAGGCTCTCGTGGGCCTGGCCGACGTCCTGGGTGACGGCCACGAGCTCGAGGCCGTCGTTGGACATCGAGAGGCGGACCGGGGTGGCCTCCCGGGCCAGCAGCTTGACCCGGCGGACCGCCTCGAGGAGGACCTCCCGGCCGACGGTCAGCCGGTTGGGCTGGGCCTGCGGGATCAGCCGCTCGTAGGGCGGGAACTCGCCCTCGATCAGCACCGTGGTGAGGCGGGTGCCCCCCACCTCGAAGCTGGCCTCTCGCTCACCCAGGCGAACGGAGAGCGTGTCGCCCCCGGACAGCACCCGGGCCAGCTCCTGCAGGGCGCGCGAGGGGATGAGCACGTGCTGCCCCTCGGCCAGCACGTTGGTGCCGGGCAGGTCGCGAATGGCGAGGCGGTAGGAGTCGGTGGCCACGAGACGCAGGCCGCCGACCTCGGCGGCCAGGAGGACGCCGGTGAGGATCGGGCGGGCGTCGTCGCTCGATGCGGCCCGCACCACCTGGGACAGCGCGGTGGCCAGCTCGGCACTGGCCAGGGTGACGGGGTCGCCGGTGGCCTCGGGGAGGCGGGGGAACTCGTCGGCCGGGAGCACCCGGAGGCTGAACTCGGAGCGGCCGGCGGTGATGCGGGCCTCGTCATCGGCCACCTCCACCTCCACGCTGCCGCCTGGCAAGGCCCGGACGATGTCGGAGGCCAGCCGGCCCGGGAGGACCACCACGCCGTCGGCCTCACCGGACACCTGGATGTCCACGGAGATGGTGAGCTCGAGGTCGGTGCCCGTCAGGCGCAGCTGGTCGCCGGTGAGCTGGACCCGAACACCGGAGAGGACGGGGAGGGAGGTGCCGCGCCCCGCCGCGGCGCGCCCGGCCGTGCCGAGGGCTTCGACGAGGACATCACGCTCACATCGGAACTTCACGCCGTGGCCTGCTTTCTACCGTCATGTTGTGCTTCGCGAGGAAGGAGTGGTGGTAGGGCTTGTGGATTGGGGATGACTGGGGATCTTCCCAGGTCAGGAGGGGTGCGGCTGTCCCAACGGGATCCACAGGATCCCACAGGGTTCCGACGTCGAGGGGGACTCGGGGCCGACGAGGGCCCGGTTGCCCACAGGCGAGCCGCGAAGTGCGGAGCTCGTCCACACGTGATCCGCACGGTTGTCCCCAAGGTCAGGCCTCGGCTCGGATGGTCTGGACGAGCTCGGTGACCTGGTCGTAGGTGGGCCGCTGGGTGCGCATCTGGGAGCTGATCTTCTCCACGGCGTGGATCACGGTGGTGTGATCACGTCCGCCGAACTCCCGTGCGATGGCCGGGTAGCTGAGGTCGGTCAGGTCACGGAACACGTACATGGCCACCTGGCGGGCGGTCACGAGGGGACGCTGGCGCTTGCGCCCGATGATCTCCTCGATGGGGATCCCGAACATCTTCGAGGTGGCTTCGAGGATCACCGACGGGGTGATGGGCCGGGGCTGCCGGGCGGTGAGCAGATCGCCGAGCACCTTGGAGGCGCTCTCGATGGTCAGCTGCTCGGAGGTGAGGCTGGCGAAGGCGGCGACCCGGATCAGCGCCCCTTCGAGCACCCGGATGTTGTCGGTGATGTTGGTGGCGATGAACTCCAGCACCTCAGGAGGGACCCAGGTGGCCTCGCGCTCCGCCTTGTTGCGCAGGATGGCCATCCGGGTCTCGAGGTCCGGGGGCTGGACATCGGTGATCAGCCCCTGCTTGAACCGGCTCCGGAGGCGGTCCTCGAGGGTGCCGATGGCATCGGGCGGACGGTCGGAGGACAGGACGATCTGGCGGTTGGCCTGCTGGAGGTGGTTGAAGGTGTGGAAGAACTCCTCCTGGGTCTCCTTCTTCCCCTCGATGAACTGGATGTCGTCGACCAGCAGCACGTCGATGTCCCGATAGCGGCGCTTGAAGGCGTCGTTGGTGCCGGTGCGCACTGCGTCGATGAACTCGTTGAGGAACGTCTCGGAGGTGACGTACCGCACCCGGTAGGTGGTGTAGTTCTCCCGCACGTAGTGGCCGATGGCTTGGAGGAGGTGCGTCTTGCCGAGGCCGGCGTCGCCGTAGATGAACAGGGGGTTGTACTTCCGGGCCGGGGTCTCCGCCACCGCCAGGGCCGCCGCGTGGGCGAAGCGGTTGGACGGACCGATGACGAAGGTCTCGAAGGTGTAGCGGGGGTTGATGTCCAGCAGGGGGGCGTCACGGCCGGCAGCGGGGGCCGCGCTCGGGGGGGCCACGGTCCACTCCGGCTCGGGCTCGCTGGGTGCGATCTCGAGCACCAGGGAGGTGTCCGCCCCGCCGATCTCGGTGAGGGCATCGCGCACCAGGGAGAGGTAGCGCCCTTCGATGCGCTCCTTGGCGAGGAAGGACGGCACCGCGAGCGTCAGGACGCCGGCATCGAGGCTGACGGCTCGAGCGGCTTCGAAGCTCGTGATCCACACCGGTTCGGAGACCTGCGCCTGCACGAGGTCGGCGCACTCGTCCCACAACCGCTGTGCTTCGTTCACTCGGCGCGTTCCTCCTGGGATCGGGGCGTCCACAGGACGTCCACAACTGTGGAAAAGACCTGGTGGTGGTGTGGTCGCCCGATTCGGGGCCGGCCGCACATCACCGCTGTCCGACCGCTACGGCCTGAGAAGCTGAGGAACCCGACCGCTCCCAAGACCGTCGTGACGAGGTCCGAGCACCGTAGCACCGGCGTCCGTAGCGGGCGCAAGGGGTCTGTGGATTTCTTCATCGTCGCAGGTCAGAGGGGGTCGGAGGTCCCCGAGGCGCGGACCTCGGTGTGGTAACGACCGGTGAGGTTGCCCGCAGGGGCCACGACCCTCTAGCGTCGTCGGGGCACCTCAGGGCTGCCGGTTCCGGCGCGTCGTGGTGCGACCCTGCAGGTTCTCACCCGCCGGGCGCCGGGCCAAGGTGGCCCTGGCTGCCGAGGAGGCACCCCCGTGAAGCGCACCTTCCAGCCGAACAACCGCCGCCGCGCCAAGCGCCACGGCTTCCGGCACCGCATGTCCGACCGGGCCGGCCAGGCCGTGCTCCGCGCTCGTCGCATCAAGGGCCGCAAGCGCCTCTCGGCGTAGCGGCCCGCAGGACCAGCCTCGATGCCCGATGTGGACCACGCCGGCCGCGCCGACGTCGCGCGCCCTGCGCTATGGCGCATCACGGACCGCCAGACCTTCCAGGAGCTCCGCCGTCGCGGCCGACGAGCCCGCCGAGGACCGCTGACGGTCACCTGGCTGGCATCGACCGACGAGACGGCGACCCGCACCCGGGCAGGGTTCACCATCGGCAAGGCCACCGGCGGTGCCGTGGTGCGGAACCGGGTACGTCGCCGTCTGCGCGCGGCGCTGCGAGCGCTGCTCGCTGACGGCCGCCTCCGCCCCGGCACCTACCTCCTCGGCGGCGGCCCTGAGCTGGCGACGATGCCGTGGTCAGAGCTGGTTTCCCTGGTGGGCGACACGTGCGATGAGGCCCGGCGATGACCCTCGCGACCCGCGTCCTCTGCGTCGGCGTCCGGGGCTATCGTCGCCTCACCGCCGGGGGGCCCTCACCGTGCCGGTTCGATCCCAGCTGCTCCACCTACGCCCTCGAGGCGCTCGAGCGCCACGGCGCTGGACGCGGCGGGTGGCTCTCCCTCCGGCGCTTGATCCGCTGCCACCCCTGGGGTGGCATGGGTTGGGATCCGGTCCCTGACGGAAAGGCGAACTGATGTTCGACGGCCTCTTCAAGGTCATCGCACAGACGCTGAGCTTCTTCTACGACCTCGTCCCGAACTACGCGTTCGCGATCGCGATGCTCACGCTGGTCGTCATGGTGATCACCACGCCCTTCACGCTGAAGGGCACCCGCAGCATGATCCAGATGCAGCGGCTCCAGCCCGAGATGCGCCGCCTGCAGGTCAAGCACAAGGACGACCGGCAGAAGCTCAACGAGGAGCTGATGGCGTTCTACAAGGAGAACCAGCTCAACCCGTTGGGTGGCTGCCTCCCCCTCCTGCTCCAGACGCCCATCTTCATCATCCTCTACAACGTCGTCCGGGGACTCACCCGGGGCGGCGGGACCGCGGGTGGGTTTCGACCGAAGTACCTCGACGAGGGCTCGCGCCTCTTCCAGGACTTGAACGGCGCCGACCAGATGGTGGCCTTTGGGGTCGACCTGGCCGAGAGCGCCAGCAAGTCGCTCGGGATCGGCTTCGTCCACGGCCTCCCCCACGTGGCGCTGGTCGCCATCGTGGCCGTCACCTCCTACTACCAGCAGAAGCAGATCCAGGGACGGAACCCGAACGCCGAGATGCCGCCGCAGCAGAAGATGCTGATGCGCCTCATGCCGGCCATGTTCGTAGTGTTCGCCTTCGTGGCGCCCTCGGCGCTGGTCATCTACTTCGTGACCTCGAACCTCTACCGCATCGGCATGCAGGCCTACATCACCCGCACGCTGTACCACGGTGAGGATTCCCTCGGTGCCCAGGCCCAGAAGGCATCGCTGGAGGCCAAGCAGCTCAAGGAGGCCTCCGGAGAGAGCTCCGACCTCTTCCCCCGCCTGGGCAAGAAGGCCCGTGCCCTCGAGGCGACCGCCACGGCCTCCCCGGCCGAGACGCCCGCCAAGACGACCGCCATCAAGGCGCCTGCCAAGGCCGGCAGCAACGGATCGACCGCCACCCGCACCACCCCGACGCCCACCTCCCGCACGACGAGCTCACCGAACCGGTCCAAGAAGAAGAAGAAGCGTCGCTAGTGGAGTGGGTCGAGACGACCGGCAAGACGGTCGACGAAGCGAAGGACGCGGCCCTCGATCAGCTGGGGGTCGACGAGCAGGACGCCGAGTTCGAGGTGGTGGAGGAACCCCGGACGGGCCTCTTCGGCCGTAGCCGGGGCGATGCGCGGGTCCGCGCGCGCGTCCGGCCCACCCAGCCGCGACCCAAGGTGGAGCGACGGGACCGTCGCGGCAAGGCCAGCGGGCGGGGGGCCGAGCCCGGCGAGCGGCGTCGTGGTGGAGGGGATGAGGGCCGGGCCGGTGGAGCGACGGCCACCAAGCCGTCCAAACCCGCCGCCGTCGAGCACGGGCGTGCGGAGGCCGGCGCCACCGCCCCCGCAGAGGACCAGAGCCCGGCGCGAGCCGCAGCCCCGCTCCACCGCAACGGTCGGAGCCGAGATCGAGGACGATCCGGACGCGCCGGACGAGACACCGACGACGAGCAGGAGAGCATCAACATGAGCGACACCGAGCTGGCCGAACAGGGTGAGGTCGTACGGGGCTTCCTCGTGGATCTCCTCGATGCCTTCGGCCTCGACGGCGAGGTGACGGCGACCCCGGCGGAGGAGGGCGCAGTCGAGCTGGCCGTGGTCGGCGACGACCTCGGCCTGCTCATCGGTCCCAAGGGCGCCACGCTCCAGGCGGTGCAGGAGCTGTCCCGCAGCGTGCTGCAGCGGCAGCTGCCCGGCGAGACCCACGCCCGCATCCGCGTCGACGTGAGCGGTTACCGAGCCCGCCGCAAGGAAGCCCTCGAGGGCTTCGTGCGCACGGTGGCCGAGGACGTGGTGAGGTCGGGGACCCGCAAGGCCCTCGAGCCGATGGCTCCGCCGGACCGCAAGGTCGTCCATGACACCGTGAACGACATCGACGGCGTGCACACGATCTCGGAGGGCGAGGATGCTCGCCGCCGGGTTGTCCTCATCCCTGACGCCTGAGCCGCCGATGCGGTTGGACGCGGCGGCGCTCCGAACCCATGAGCCCCTGCTCGCGCAGCTCGAGCGCGCCCGCGCCCTCGGCTTCCTCGGGCCAGGCCCCGTGGCAGAGCACATCGATCATGCGGCCGGGTTCCTCGACGCCCTCGCCGACGTGGAGGGCACGGTGGTGGATCTGGGCAGCGGCGGCGGGGTCCCGGGCCTCATCATCGGGGTAGCCCGCCCCGACCTGCACCTGGTGCTGCTCGACGCAACGGCCAAGCGCTGTCGGTTCCTCGACACGGCTGTGACAGCGCTGGCGCTGCGGGCCACGGTCCTCGAGGGGCGAGCCGAGGCGGTTGGACGTTCTGCCTGGCGGGGCACAGCTGATGCGGTGGTCGCCCGTGCGTTCGGGGGCCCGGCGGGCACAGCGGAGTGCGCCGCTCCGCTCCTCCGGCTCGCTGGCGTTCTCTTGGTGAGCGAACCGCCCGAGCCGACCGCCGACCGGTGGTTGGCGCAGCCTTTGGCCACTCTCGGGCTTACGATCGGTCACCGAACGGCCAAGTTCCCTGTGGTCCAGGCACTGCACCAGACCTGGCCCTGTCCGTCGACCTTTCCTCGACGGGACGGCCTTCCGAAGAAGCGGCCGTTGTTCTAAGAGGCACCACGTTACACGCGACCATTGCTCCGGGTCGAGGGTTCCACGTGGAACATGTGGGTCCTTGCACGGGGCGGGCCGAACGGGCAGGATGGATCTTGTGAGCCACTTCTCCGACGACCTGGCCAATCGGGGCCCGGCCATCTTCGCCCGGTTGCGTCGACCTGACGAGCCGGCGACTGCGTCGACGGACGATGCGGCTTCTGCGGAACCCACGGACATCGAGGCAAGTACGGCGATTGCGTCGCGCGGCGGTACGCCAGGCCCTCGATCGGTGGACCCTGAGGCCGGAGAGGCACCGGTCGTGGAGCAGTCCGGCGGCCTCACTGAGGACGACCTGAGGGCGTTCAGCGTCCCTGCGCCGGCTTCCCTGCCAACCAAGGCCCTCGCCCGGGGTCCACTGCCGGGTCTGAACGAGCTCCCCTCTCTGGATCTCGGCGCACCGAACCTGCCCCCGACCCATGACTCGGTCGAGGTCAAGCCTGCGTCCGAACCGCCAGGCTCTGCGGGAGCGCCTCGCGCTCCCGAGCCGGAGCCCGAGACGCAGGACCCGCCTTCCGCAGCCCCATCAGCCTTTGCTCGCCCCCTTCCGCGCATCATGGCGGTGGCCAACCAGAAGGGCGGCGTGGGCAAGACGACCACAGCCGTCAACCTCGGCGCCTGCCTGGCCGACATCGGCTATCGGGTGCTGGTGGTCGATCTCGACCCGCAGGGCAACGCCAGCACCGGCCTGGGGATCAACATCCGCGACCTCCAAGGGTCGATGTACGACGTCGTGCTCCACGACCTGCCCATCGAGGACTGCGTCGAGGCCACCTCGGTGCGCAACCTCTTCTGCGCCCCGTCCTCGCTCGACCTGGCCGGCGCCGAGATCGAGCTGGTTCCAGCCTTCAGCCGGGAGCTCCGCCTCAAGCGGGCGCTCGAGGAGGTGCACGACGACTACGACTTCGTGCTGATCGACTGCCCACCGTCGCTGGGACTGCTCACGGTGAACGGTCTGGCCGCCGCCACCGAGGTCATCGTGCCGATCCAGTGCGAGTACTACGCGCTGGAAGGGCTGGGCCAGCTCCTGCGCAACGTCAACCTCGTGCAGAGGAACCTCAACCCGGGGTTGGAGGTCAGCGCCATCATCTTGGTCATGTACGACGCCCGCACCAAGCTGGCCGACCAGGTGGTGACCGAGGTGCGCGAGCACTTCGGACCCAAGGTCTGCAGGAACGTGGTACCCCGCACGGTCCGCCTCTCCGAGGCGCCATCGTTCGGGCAACCCATCATCGCATTCGACCCGAGCTCACGGGGCGCCATCGCCTACCGGGAGCTCGCCAAGGAGGTGAGCGGTGGCACGCCGCAGCGGGCTCGGTAGGGGACTCGGGGCGTTGATCCCGACGGACGTCACCGGCGACACGGGGACAGGTCTGCGGGAGGTGCCGGTGGGGTCCATCGCCCCCAACCCGCACCAGCCGCGCGCCTACTTCGACGAGGAGACGTTGGCCACGCTGACGGCCTCGGTGGCGGAGCTCGGTGTCCTCCAGCCGATCCTCGTGCGCGAGATCGGCGAAGATCGTTACGAGCTGATCGCCGGCGAGCGGAGGTGGCGGGCGGCCAAGCGCGCCGGCCTGCCCTCCATCCCCGTGGTGGTGCGCACGGTGGACGACGTCCTGTCGTTGGAGCAGGCCTTGGTGGAGAACCTGCACCGCGAGGACCTCAACCCGCTGGAGGAGGCAGCCGCCTACCAACAGCTGATGGAGGACTTCGAGCTCACCCAGGAGGCGGTGGCCCAGAAGGTCGGCCGGTCGCGCTCGGCGGTGGCCAACACGTTGCGCCTGTTCCAGCTCCCGCCCACCATCCAGCGTCTCGTGGCCGAGAACCAGCTGGCCGCCGGCCATGCCAAGGCGCTCCTCGGCACCCCCGACCGGTCGTTCCAGGAGGACCTGGCCAAGCGGATCGTGGCTGACGGCCTGTCGGTGCGGGAGACCGAGGAGGCGGTGCGGCGCCACAACGAGGTGGAGGCTGCACCCGAGCCGGAGGCACCGGCGGTGCCTCCGACGATGGCGGATCCCGTCACCCGCCGCCTCCGGGCGCCCGGGCTGCTGGAGCTCGAGCAGCTGCTGGCGTCCCACCTCGACACCCGCGTGAGCGTGTCCATGGCCGGCACCGACGGGAAGGGCAAGGTGGTGGTTGAGTTCGGCGGGCTCGAAGACCTCGAGCGGATCTATCGTGCCATGACGGCGTCTCCGCCTGGCCTCTGAGCCCGGGCGCCCACCCCTCGACGTGTCGTCGAGGGTGGGCAGGTTCAACGCAAGGTTGACGTTGTCCACAACCTGTGTGGAACCTTGTGGAGAACCTGAAGTGAGCTCAGGTGAGCAGGTCGCTCAGCTCTTCGAGGAGCTGACCCTTGCCCTTGGCGCCGACCATCCGCTTCACCGGCTGACCGTCCTGGAAGACGATCATGGTGGGGATGCTCATCACGTCGAAGCGGCGGGCGATGTCGGGGTTGTCGTCCACGTTCAGCTTGGCGATGGTGATCTTGCCGGCCTGCTCCTCGGCGATCTGGTCGAGGATGGGGGCGACCATCTTGCACGGGCCGCACCACTCGGCCCAGAAGTCGACCAACACCGGCTCGGCGGAGCCGGCGATCGCTTCGTCGAAGGTGGCATCGGTGAGGGTGGTCGACATGGGTTCCTCTTCGGGGTAGCCGGCCGTGGCCGTGTCGCGGACAGATGGGTCAACGCTCAGGAGCAGACGAGCATTCCCGCAGGTCAGGCGGCCTCAGACGAACAGGTGTTCGATCAACGGCTCGGGCGCTGACGTCGGTCAGGCGGGCTGCGCTTCGAGCCAGCGCTCGGCGTCGATGGCGGCCTGGCATCCCGAACCGGCGGCGGTGATGGCCTGGCGGTAGGTGTGGTCCTGGACGTCGCCGCAGGCGAACACGCCCTCGACGTTCGTGGTGGACGCGCCGCCCCAGCTCCCGGTGATGAGGTAGCCGTTGTCCTCCAGCTCGAGCTGGCCCTTGACGAGGTCGGTGTTGGGCTTGTGTCCGATGGCCACGAACAGGCCGGTGACCGGGAGATCGCTCTTGGTGCCGGTGACGACGTCCTCCACCACGATGTGGTCGAGCTTGGTGTCGCCCACGATGTCGGTGACCACCGTGTTCCAGCGGACCTCGATCTTGGGGTTGCCGAAGGCACGGTCCTGCATGATCTTGCTGGCCCGGAGCTGGTCCCGGCGCACCAGCAGGGTGACCTTGCTGGCGAACTTGGTGAGGAAGGTGGCCTCCTCGATGGCGGAGTCGCCGCCGCCGACGACGGCGATCTCGTGCTCCCGGAAGAAGAACCCGTCGCAGGTGGCGCAGGTGCTGACACCGTGACCGATCAGGCGACCTTCGCCCTCCAGGCCGAGCATCAGCGACTGGGCCCCCGTCGACACGATGACGGAGCGCGCCCGGTAGGTGGGCTCGGCGGCGTCGGGAGGGCCCACCCAGACACCGAACGGGCGGGCCGACAGGTCGACCCGGGTCACCTTCTCGGTGCGGATGTCGGCGCCGAAGCGAGCGGCCTGCTCCCGGAACCGCACCATCAGCTCGGGCCCCATGATCCCCTCGGGGAAGCCGGGGAAGTTCTCCACCTCGGTGGTGAGCATGAGCTGCCCGCCGGGCTGGTCCGAGGTGGACGACGGCTCGCCTTCGATGACGAGGGGGGCCAGGTTGGCACGGGCGGCGTAGACGGCGGCGGTGAGGCCGGCCGGCCCGGAGCCGATGATGATGAGGTCGCGGACGTCAGGGGAGTCGCTCATGGGAGCCTCTCGAAGGGGACGGGCGTGGAAACAGGTGGCGAGGGCTCGATGTTCCCTGGGCCCGTCAGCGGTCGGGCACGGGGTGGCGCTTGGCCAGCAGCACGAGGCCGGCCAGGAACAGGGGCAGGCCGACGACGGTGTGGGCGGCCCAGACGTGGTGGTCGCCGAACAGCGACGACGGGAGGTAGACGTCGATCACCCGGACGAGCGCCACGACCAGCAGGACGGCGACCATGACGCCGACCAGCACCAGGAACAGCCCCGCCACCACCCAGCGCACGGCGCTGATGGCCGGCCCGGTGGTCTTGTCCCGCACGCTCTGGACGACTCGCTCGATGGTGTCGGCGGCCTGGGCCGGCCAGTCGGTGGTGTTCACCTCGGAGGCGGAGAGAGAGGAGGGGCGCATCGCTGCCCCCGACGCGCGTGGATCCGTGGTCTGGGGTCGGGCCATCCCCCGAGCCTAGGAGACGCGCCAGGGGAGGGGCCCAGCGGCCGGTACGGTGCCGCCGATGGGTTGGCGCGCTCCAGTGGCCGTGATCTGCGCCGCGGCGGCCGCCGCGCTCGGCGCGCTGATCCTCGGCGAGTACGAGCTCACCGGCACCCTCCCGTACGCGGCCGGCCCCCTGTTCGGCCTCGCCATCGCCGAGGTGGTGGTGGGGATCGGCCGGACGCGAGCCGTTACGATGGGCATCGGTTCTGGGGCCTTGGCCTCCGGGGGCATCGCCTGGGCAGGGTGGATCGACTCGAGCCAGGGCCTGGAGCCGGTGCGGGGCACGGTGTGGATGGCCGCCGGGCTGGCCGCCGTCACCGCCCTGCTGCGCACGACGGGGCTGCCCCGGCGGCGCCCCGTGCCTCGCTAGAGCCGGCGTTCGACCAGAACCTTGCACGCCTCGGAGCCGAAGATCCGCAGCGTGCGGACGCCGTCGGCATCGGTGGTGACCACCGCCAGCACCGGCTCGCCGTCGAGGGTGGCGGCGGCGGTGCTGGACCCGGGCGGGGCGGTCGCCGCGCAGGGATCGTCAGCGCCAGTGGTCCCTGGCGGGCCGGAGCGCGGTGTGGACGCTTCGAAGCCTCCACCGGCAAGCTGCCGGTCGACGGCATCGACGAGCGCCTCCGGGTCGTCGAAGCTGCCGAGCTCGACGGGCTCCGACGATTCCGCCGAGGTGGTGGTGGTGGCGTCGGCGGCCGCTTCAACGCCACCCTCCTCGCTGGCGGTCGCGTCGCCGGCGCGGTCCTCGGCGGCGGACATCTCGGCCGACTCGTCATCGTTGCTGCCTCCCCGGAGCCCGGCCACCAGCGGGACCAGGAGCGCCAGGAGCAGGATGGCCGCCTCCACGCCGACGAGGCGCAGGGCGGTGGGCGACGATCGCCGGCGGGCGGCCACGGCCGCCAGCGAGGTGACAGGAGCGACGGTCGGCGAGGGTTCCTCCCGGCCATCGGGCGGCTCGGCGACGGCGGCCAGGGCCGCGGCGATGGCCGTCTCGCGCTGGCCAGGGTCGACGGCGGGGACCTCGCCCACGGCGACCCGGACGGCCCGCAGCTCCTCGACCCGGGCACGCAGTGCGGGATCCGCGGCCACGCGGGCCTCCTCCTCGGCGGAGGTGGTGCCATCGAGGTGGGCGGAGGCGAGCTCGTCGAGGAGGGGGTCGTGGTCGGTCATGGGCTTCCGAGGTCGTTGCGGTCGGTAGGACGTTCGGCGGAGGGGCTCCGGTTCCCCGGGTCGAGCAGCCGGGCGAGCTGGGCCCGCCCCCGGGCGATGCGGGATCGAACGGTGCCCGCCGGGATGCCCAGGACCTCGGCGATCTCGGCGTAGTCCAGGTCGCACAGGTCGCGCAGCACGACGGGCGCCCGGAAGTCCTCGCTGAGCTGGGCGAGCGCGTCGTCGACGGCGAAGCGGTCGGGCAGCACCTCGATGCCGGCCGACGGCGCCGCCAGTCCTTCGCGACTGCCCGCGCCGAGGTCGTCGGCGAGGGTCGGCACGGGACGTCGTTGGCGGCGACGGAGCTCGTCGAGGCACGCGTTGGTGGCGACGCGATAGGTCCAGGTCGAGAACGCCGACCGCCCGTCGAAGCGACGGATGCCCCGGGCGACAGCGATCAGGGCTTCCTGGGTGGCGTCGAGGGCGTCGGCCTCGTTGCCCGCCATCCGGCGGCACAGCGCGTAGATCCTGTCGTGGTGACGCCGCAGGAGCGCGTCGAGGGCGCCACGGTCGCCCTGCTGGGCCGCGCTGACGAGCGCTTGGTCATCGTCCTGAGGAGCGATCCGCCGAGGCTATTCCGGCAGGCCCTGCAGGGTGGCCTCCTGGATGGTGACCCGGTTCTCGGCGCTCCCGTCGCCGCGATCCGTGATCCACACGAGGACGGCTCCACCGGCGGTGTCCTCCAGGTCGACGGGCACCGTGCCCGCCTCGATCCCCTCGAGGGTCACCACCGGCTCGCCCCACGCCTCGAAGGAGCCCGGGTCGCTGTCGGCCACGTAGAAGGATGCGCTCCACCCGCTGGTGGGGCTCGTCAGCGTGAGCTCCGACAGGCGGCCGCGCTGCTCGGCGGTCAGGACGAGGCCGACGCCGGCCTTGAGACGGGTGATGTCCCGGTTGACGTAGCTCGAGGTGGTCCACGCCGTGTTCGGGTCGCCGTCCCGAGCGTTGCCGGCGGCGTCGTCGTTCTCGGCCTGGTCATCGCCGAAGGGATCGAAGGCCACCGCCTGGCTCACCGGGATGGGCACGGGGTCGGGGGTGCCGGTGACGGCGTCCTTGACGCCGCCGATGAGGTCCCCAGCGCCGGAGCGACCGATCAGCAGCCCGGCGATGCCGAGGACCAGGGCCACGCCGACCAGCACGACGGTGGGCACCAGCCACCCCCGTTCGGTCTGACGGAACGACGGTGAGCCGACGGGTGCCGAGGCGGGCGGGGCCGGCATGCCGGAGGGGATGGCGGCGGCGGGGGGAGGGGCCGTGAACACCACGTGGGTGCCGGTGAGGTCGACCTCGGGGTTGGGGGCGGCCCCGGCGGCCAGCAGGGCGGCCCGCAGGTCGGCGGCGGAGTCGTAGCGCGCCTCGGGGGCGCGGGCCATGGCCCGGCACACGATCTCTTCCAGGGCCTTGGGCACGCTCGGGCGCACCTGGCGGGGGCGCAGCGCGTCGCGCTGCAGCCGGGCGAGGGCGGTGGCGGCCTCCCCCTCGGCTTGGAACGGCGGGCGACCGCAGAGCATCTCGTAGAGCACGATGCCCAGGCTGTAGATGTCGGTGCGGGCGTCGACGGGCTGGCCCTCCACCTGCTCGGGGGCCACGTACTTGGCGGTGCCGACCATGAGCCCGGGTTGGGTCAGATCGGCCTCCTCCACCGCCTTGGCGATGCCGAAGTCGGCCACCTTCACCCGGCCGTCACCCGCCAGGAGGACGTTGGCGGGCTTGATGTCGCGGTGCACCAGGCCGGCCCGGTGGGCCGCGTCCAGGGCCTCGGCCACCTGGGCGGCCAGCCCGGCGGCCTGCCACGGGTCGATGGGCGTGGGGTCGTCGAGCCGCTCCCGCAGCGTCTGCCCGGGCACCAGCTCCATCACGATGGCCTCGGTGCCGCCCTCGGAGCACGTGTCGTAGATCGACACGATCCCGGGGTGGGCGAGCCGGGCGGCCGCCACCGCCTCCTTGCGGAAGCGGGTGACGAAGCTGCCGTCGGCGGCCAGGTGCGGGTGGAGGAGCTTCACCGCCACCTTGCGACGCAGCACCTCGTCGGTGCCCTGCCACACCTGGGCCATGCCGCCCGAGGCGACGAGGTGCTCGAGCCGGTAGCGCCCGCCGAGGAGCCGGCCGGTCTCGACGACGCCGGCGCGGGCGGAAGCGGCGGCCTCGGTCTCGGGCGGGCCGCCGGGCGGCGTGGGGATCGACACAGCCTACCGAGGCTACCCGGACCCCTGGCCGGGCTTACCTAGCCCGGGTCGATCCAGGTGACGCCGACGATGCGCGGCCCGCCGTGGGTGCCGATCACCGGACCGATGTGGCCGACGCGGATCTCGTCGCGCGGGTAGAGCGGCGCCAGGAGGTCGAGCATCTGGTCGACCTCGGGGGCGAGACCGTGGGTGACGCAGAGGTGCTCGACGGCGCCGGCCTCGGCCACCTTGTCCCGCAGCACCTCGAGGGCCCTCTTGCGGGTGCGGGCCTTGCCCGCCTCCTCCACCTTGCCGGTGGAGATGTCGACGATGGGCTTGATCGACAGCAACGACCCGAGCAGGGCCTGGGCACCGCCGATGCGCCCGCCCTTCTTCAGGTTGTCGAGGGTGTCGAGGGCGCCGAAGACGTGGGTGCGGGTGGCGAAGGACTCGACCATCGCCACGACCTGGTCGGCCGAGGCACCGTCCGAGGCGGCCTGCGCGGCCAGCAGCACCTGGGTGCCCAGCCCGGAGGTGATCGAGCGGGAGTCGACCACCCGGACGTCGAGGTTCCCCTCGGCGGAGCGAGCCGCGTTCTGGGCCGACTGCATGGTGGCGGAGAGGTCAGAGGAGATGTTGACGCAGATGACGGCATCGGCGCCGGCCTCCTGCTGGCGCCGGAAGGCGGCCTCGAACTTGCCAGGCGCCGGCGCCGCCGTCTCCGGCAGGGCGTCGGCGGCGGCCAGCTTCTCGTAGAAGGCCTCCACGCTGAGCTCGCTGCGGTCCTCGTACTCGTCGCTGCCGAACCGGATCGACAACGGCACCACCTCGATGCCGTGCGCAGCCACCTCCTCGTCGGTGAGGTCGCAGCTGCTGTCGGTGACGATCCTGACTCCGGCCATCCGCGGAACCTAGCCCCTTGGTCAGCCGCCGGCCGAGGGATGGCCGTTGGTGGCGACGAGCTTGGCGCTGCGGCGGGTGCGTCGCCAGTGACGGGCCCACCACACGACGAGGAAGACGCCGGCGCCGACCGACAGCACCAGCCCGGCACCGGACACGGCGGTGGAGCGGACGGTGTAGCGGCTGACGGACAGGCTGCGCTCCCCGTCCGGCGTGGTGATGTCGATCTCGAGGGGGAACGCCCCCGTGGAGCGCGTCTCCACCGAGATGGGGATGCGCTGGCTCTCCTCGGTGAGGACGAGATCGATCGTTTCGCCTTCCGGGAACTCCAGCTTGTCGCTGCGGAGGCGGACCGTGACGTTGAGCGGCTGCCCTGAGCCGTTGCGGATGGTCAGGGGGATGGTGCCCTCGCGAGCGGTGAGGGTGAGGGTGAAGGTGGCCGGGCTGGAGACCTGGCTGGCCACCGCGTCGATGGCCGTCTCGACGGTGGCGACGTGCGCCCGCCGTCGCTCGCTGGAGAGGCTGTCCGCCGAGGCGAGGAGCAGGTGCCGTCCGAGCGGCGCGATCGGGCCCTGGTCCGCTCCGAGCAGACCGGCGAAGGTGTCGAGGTGGGCGCGCCCGTCCCGGATGGACCGTGCCTCCGCCGCCCGGATCGGCGACGCCGTCGTCGGGAGCAGGGATCGGTCCAGCTGGTTTCCGCCGCCGTCGAGCAGGGGGGTGGCGAGGTCGAAGGCGGCGTCCAGCCCCACGGGGACGAACGGCGGCCCTACGTCGATGCCCGCGAGGATGCCCTGCAGGAGGGCGGCTGACGTGTCGCCGCCCACGGGCAGGACGACGCTGCGGGCCACGCTCGGCTGCTCGAGGCGGAGCAGGGCCAGCTCGGCCAGCACCCGGCTGACCGCCAGGCCGGGGGAGCCGTCCGTGGCCAGGCGCTCGAGCAGGATCGGATCGGTGGCGAGGGCCTGCACGGTGGTGGGAGCTCGCTCGGTCGGGTCGGCCAGCAGGAAGGGCTGGGCCAGGGAGAAGCGGAGGAGACCGGCGCCGAGCGGGGCGACCTGGTCATCGGCCACCACGACGCCCTGCACGCCGGTGAAGGCGAGGACGTCGAGCCCCTCGGGCCCGAGGTCTGGCGACGCGATGGCGACCGTGCCGATCGGCTCGACGGCGAGGACGTCGGTCAGCACGGCTCGGCCGCGCTCGTGCTGGCGGCTCAGCTCGTCGAGCAGATCCGACGAGGCGAGGGCGTCGGGGCTGGCGGACGCGTAGGGGAGGGCGAGGACCGTCCGACCGGCGGTCGACTCCTGCAGGCTCGCCACCAGCTCTGCGTCTCCGGGCTCCGCGGATCCGCGCAGCGCGTCGAGGGTCTCCGGCCGGATGGCGAGGGTCGCCGGCACGTCCGGGACGGCCCGCAGGCCGGCGACCAGCTCGGTCATGCTCGCCACGGCCGTCCGGTCCACCACCACCGTCCCGTCGGGCTGCAGGGCGGGCGGTGCCCCGATGTCGGCGACCACGGCGACGCCGAGCGGCGGGGAGTCGTCTCCCTCCTCCGGGGGCACGATGAGGTGGGTGATGAGGGAGGCCAGCGGCGATCCTGCGGCATCCTGGGCCACCACCTCGACGGGGTAGACCCCCTCGGTGCGCAGGAGGGGCCCACCGGCCGCGGTCAGCGGCAGGGCCAGGCGTCGGGTGCCGTCGGCGTCGGTACCCAGGCTGGTGAGGGCGATGGCCCTCCTGAAGGCCTCGCTGCGCAGCTCCTCGCCCTCCATCGACTGGGCCAGCTCGGAGCGCGATCGCACGCGCTGGTGGATGACGACCTCGACGCTGCCATCGACCGGCACCCCCTCGAGGCGGAGGCCGACGGCGAAGGTGCCGCCGGGAGCGACGACGGCGCTCT
>JBDSUN010000299.1:0-8702 GCA_039927735.1 Acidimicrobiales bacterium
CAGCAGCACGAGCGACAGCGCGGCGAAGGCGAGCGTGGTCGGGTCGGTCCAGCCGTCCTGCGCGGCCGGCGCGACGATCGTGTAGACTGAGGGCTCCTCGTGGGGGGGCAGGGGCGGCGCCTCGCCATCGTCGGGCTGCTCGTGAGGCGGGATCCAGTCGTCATCGACCTCGCCGGCCTCCGCGCCAGGTGGGGGCGTGCTCATGACGGGGCTCCAGGCGCCTTCGGGCTCGTCCTCCACCCAGGTGGCGGTGTCGTCGGGCGGCACCCCGTCGCTGTCGAACGCAGTCACGCCTTCGTTGTCACTCATCTCGCCCACCTCCGGATCGGGTCCTCGTTAGACCACCGTAAGACGGGGATGCTCGCATGCCATCCCCGATCTCCGCCGTCTGCTCGGCTCGATCCTCCCACAGGCCGCCTGCATGCGCCGGTGGAGTCGGTCACCGCACCGGCTGCAGGTCGGTGCGGCCCAGCACCACGGGAACGAGGGCCACGCCGGTGGAGGTGCCGGTCGCGAGCACGATCTGGTTGGCAGAGTCCGCCCAGGCCGCCTCGAACCGCGCCAACAGCACCTCGGATCGCGCTCCGGCACCGTCCACGACCGTAAGGCGATTCGCGATCCGGTCGATGGCGTGCAGCTCCAGCACCGTCTCCACCTCGACCCCGGCCGAGCCGTCGGTGCTGAGCAGCACCGTCCGCTGATCGCGGAGGAGCTCCTCCAGACCGGTGACGTCGAGGTGCTCGACCCGAGCGTCGATGCCGAGCTCGTCCAGATGGGCGGCGAGGTCGGGGGGCGTGGCTCGCCCGAGGCGGGCCAGTGCCGGCACAGATGCACCGATCGCGACCAGCCCCGCCGCGATCAGGCCGCCGGTCACCCAGGCGTTGCCGGCCGCCACCTCGAAGAAGGCCTGGTCGTCGGCGAGGGGCAGGTCGACAGGATCGGCGTCCCCATCGGCGTCCGCGCCGTCGGTCGGGTCGCCGTCGAGGTCGGCGTCGGGGTCGAGCGACAGGTCGATCTCATCGGGCGCCGGCGCGCCGCCGGGCCCCGGAGCCTCGCCCTCGAGCTGGCCGTCCAGGTCCAGATCGACCGGCGCGGGCGCGTAGAGCTCGGCGGCTGGTGCGGGGGCGGCACCTGGGTCGAGGTCGGCCGCCTCGTCGAGGTCGGGTACCGGGAACCCGTCGTCTGGGGCCGGGCGATCGGGCACATCGGGCAGCTCCGGCAGCTCGAACAGGTCGTCGGCGTCGGCCGGGTCGAGCGGGGGGGCGATCGGGGGGACGATCGGGGCGTCGTCGTTGGGGCGGCCATCGGCGTCGAGATCGTCGCCGATGGGCAGATCGAGGTCAGCGAGGAGCTCATCGGGCGGAAGGTCGTCGTTCTCCATGGGGCCCTCCAGGGCTCGTGGTCAAGCGATCCATCCGCCGCCCTCGTTCCGCAAACGTACGGCGCATCGCCCACCCGTGGGATGGTTAGCCGAGATAGGGGAGCTCCAGGGCGCCGTGGTCGCCTGGATCCCGTTGATCGTCTTGGTCAAGAGCGCTTGGGACAGGATGTCGCGCGGGTCGCTGACGGTGCCGTGGAGCGAACCGAGGGCGTCGAGCGCCGACGTGTTGGATGGTCCGATCGTGCCCGAGGTCGCCGACACCGACGGCCCGGCGTCGCCCTCCGTGATCGTGATGGCGCCGTAGGGGTTGCCGCCGCCAATGGTGCTTAGCTCGTCCTCGAAGGCGGGAGCGACGCCGTCGCCGGGTGTGATCGTGATGGCGCCGAAGTGGTCACCGCCGGTCGTCCCGACCGTCGGGTAGAGGTCGTCGACGGCGGACCCCCTCGCGTGCAAGTCGAGCTCCCCGCCGGCGTTGGCGACCGTGGGGGCCTCGTAGCCAGCGGGCTGGCCGGCGGGGATCATGGCCGAGGCCTCGAAGGAGGGGAGTTCTCGTAGCCCGAGTGGTCGCAGCCGCAGCAGCAGCCCTGGGTGACGCTCGCTAGGTCTTCCGTCGGATCGCTGAAGCCGCTGCAGATGGTCATGGCTCGTCCCTTCGGGTCGTGGGTGAGCTAAACGTACGACTGGCCGGCGCAGGGGCAATCCGGCATCTCCGCCACTCTTCGACCAGATGCATGCGCCCGGACGCGTGGGTGGGGATGGCCTCGACGCCCATCCCCACCGGTATCCACGCGCTCTTGTGGTCAACTCAGAGCCAGGCGCCACCGATCGAGTTCTGGCCGACCTGGACCCGCCCGAGCAGGATCTGGGTCATCACGTCGCCGCGGCCGGCGGCGTTGGCGTACAGGTGGCCGAGGGGGTTGATCTCCGAGTTGATCGTCATCGTCGTGGCGAGGGGCGAGGCGGAGGCCGTGTGAAGGGCGGAGAAGCCCGTGCCGAAGTCCGAGGGGCTGAAGGAGCTGTCCGAGGTCGAGGCCAGGGCCGAGAAGCCGGTCCCGAAGCCCGAGCTGGTGCCGAAGGAATCCGCCGGGCTGCCGAGCGCCTCGAAGCCCTGCTCGAACCCGTTGGTGGCATGGGTGGCCGGGGCCTGGTCGGCGATCGGGGCGACCGTCGTGTAGAGCCCCTCATGGGCGCTCTGCGTGTTCCAGTCGCCGTCGACGGCGGCCACAGGCGCAGGACCGCCGGGCTGCCCGGCGGGGATGATGGCGCTGGCGGCCGGCGGGGGGTCGGTCCAGATCGAGCCGCCGTCCTCAGGGACGTCGTACACGCTGGGAGCGGGGTCGTGATCGGGCCAGTCGGAGGCCGGTTCCACGTCGCCGCTGCAGCAGCAGGAGGAGGCCGCCGGCTCCTCGTACATCTCGGCCGACTCCTCGTAGGAGCCGTAGGTGTCGAAGCTGTCGTAGTCGGTGGTCGCGGTGAGGTCGCTGTAGGTCGTCATGGCGGGTCCCTTTCGTCGTCTGGTGTGATGAACGTACGACTGGCCTCGAGGCGAGGAATCCGGGATCTCCGCCAACCCCTGCCGACCTCGACCCGAGCCGACGCCAGGTCAGCGAAGGGTGTACAGGGCCAGCACGCCGACGCCCACCACGATGCGGTAGGCCACGAAGGGTGCGAAGGAGCGGGTCTTGATGAGCTTCAGCGTGCCCCAGACAGCCACCCAGCCGGTGATGCCGGACGCCACGATCCCCCAGGCGAACGGCGCCGCGAAGCCGTCGGGGATCCCGCCCTCTCCGGCCACGTCGACGCCCTTGAACACGAGGGCGCCGGCGGTGATCGGCAGGCTCATCAGGAAGGCGAACCGCGCGGCGCCGTCACGACCGAGCCCGGCCAGCCGACCCGCCGTCATGGTGACCCCCGATCGGGAGACCCCGGGCTGCAGGGCCACCGCCTGGCCGGCCCCCATCAACAGGGCGTCCCGCAGCCGGATGTCCTCGACGGGCCGGATGCCGGTGCGGCGATCGGCCCAGCCGAGCACCAGACCGAAGACGATGAGCATCGTGGCGATGAGCCAGATGTAGCCCGTCTTCTGCTCGATGACGTCGGCGAAGAGCGCGCCAGTGATGGCGGCCGGGATCGTCGACACCACCAGGAGCCACGCCACCCGCCGATCGTGCGTCCCGTGCCCGGCCTTGGTGAAGGCGGCTCGGAGGTAGCGGACGATGTCGTTCCGGAAGTAGGCGATGGCGCCCACGAGGGTGCCGAGGTGCAGGGCCACGTCGAAGGTCTTCTCGAGGCTCTCGTTGCCGGCGAAGTCGTCCCAGCCGAACAGCCACGGCACCAGCCGCAGGTGACCGCTGGAGGAGATGGGCAGGAACTCCGAGAGGCCCTGGGTGATGCCCAGGACGATGGCGTGGAGGATGGGCACCGAGGGGCGGCCTACGTGCCCGACATGGCGATGTCGGGGATCACGAGGGTGACGCCGCCGCTGCCGTCGGGCAGCCACTCCAGGTCAGCGCCGACGGCGGAGATGTCGAGCAGGAGCAGCTGGATGGTGGAGGCGATGGTGGCCTCCCGGATCGGCTCCGCCAGCTGGCCACCCTTGATCATCAGGCCCTCGACCCCCACGGAGAAATCCCCCGACACCGGGTTGACCCCGGAGTGCAGCCCGGCCATCGACGTGACGAAGAGGCCGTGCTCGACCGCCGCGAGCACGTCCTCGTGGGTGCCCGAGCCAGGGGCGACCGCCAGGGCGCCGGCGCCGACGCCTGGCGTGGAGGCGATGCCGCGCTGGGCCGAACCCGTCGACGCAGTGCCCGACCGTCGCCCGGTGTAGCTGTTCTGGAGGAAGCCCTGCAGCACGCCGTCGGTGACCAGCTCGTTGCGTCGGCAGGCGAGGCCTTCGCCGTCATGGGCCTCAGCGCCGAGGGAGCGCGGGTCGGTGGGGTCGTCGACGAAGGTGAGCAGCGGAGAGGCCACCACCTCGCCGACCCGGTCGGCAAACGGTGAGCGCCCCTTGAGGACGGCCTCGCCGTTGAGCATGCCGCCGACGATGCTCAGGATGGTGGCGGCGATGCGGGGTTCGAGCACGAGGGTGAGGCGCTGCGTGGCGGGCTTGGTGGACCCGAGCAGTCGAGTGGCACGGAGGACGGCATCGTCGGCCGCCTCGTCGATGGACAGGTCGGTCACCTCGCGACCGACCGAGAGGCCACCGGCGATCTGCGTCTCGCCGTCGTGGTTGGCCAGCGCCTGGACGGCGAGGTGGCTCATGCCCGCCCGGCCCCAGGCCCGGATCCCGGTGCTGGTGGCCACCGCCCCCTCCCCGAGGGAGTCGGCGAACATGGCGACGCGAACGCCGGTGACGCGAGGGTCTCGCCCGAGGGTGGCCTTCTCGAGCTCGAGGGCCATGGCCACCTTGTCGGCGGTGGGGACGTCGGCCAGGTGCTCAGGCCAGAGGTCGAGGTCGGCCGGTGCCACGCCGTCGGGGGTGGCCAGGCCGTTGAACTCGTCGGGTTCTCCGAAGGTGGCGTTGTCCCGCGCCTCGGCCAGCGCCTCGAGCACGACGCCCTCGTCCAGGGTGCCGGCATAGGCGAAGCCTTCGCGATGATCGACGATGACCCGCACCCCCACGCCTGCGGAGCTGGCCTGGGTGAGGCTCTCCACCTCGCCGCCGTAGGCCTTGACCGACGTGCTGGTGCTGCGGGCCACGTAGGCCTCGACCTGTTCGCCCGGGCCGGCCATCTCCGCGATGCGGGCGGCCACGTCGAGCAGCTCCGGGTTGGACGACAAGCTCCCCATCTAGGCGGTGCCGCCGACGGTGAGCGCCGGCACCCGGAGGGTGGGCACGCCGTCGCCGACCGGCACGCCCTGGCCGTCCTTGCCGCACATGCCGGGGCTGCCCATGGCGAAGTCGTGACCGACGGCGTCGATGCTGGCGAGCACCGCCGGACCGTTGCCGATGAGGTTGCCCTCCCGGATCGGCTCGGTGATCTTGCCGCCCTCGATCAGGTAGGCCTCGGTCATCCCGAACACGAAGTCGCCCGTGGCGGTGTTCACCTGACCGCCGCCGAGGTGGGCCACGTACACACCGTCGGGGGTGCCGGCGATGATGTCGTCGGGCTCGTCGGGGCCGGCCAGCACGTAGGTGTTGGTCATCCGCACCATCGGGAGGTGCTTGTAGCTCTGGCGTCGCCCGTTGCCGGAGCGGGCTCGGCCTTCCTTGCGGGAGCGCAGGAGGTCGTACATGTAGTCGGTGAGGATGCCGTCCTCGATGAGGACGTTTCGCTGGGCCAGCGAGCCCTCGTCATCGACGGCGAAGGCTCCCCACTCCTCCGCCATGGTGCCGTCGTCCACCAGGGTGATGCGCGGGTCGGCCACCCGTTCGCCGACGCGCCCGGCGAACACCGAAGCCCCCTTGGCGACGAGGTCGGCCTCGAGGCCGTGGCCGCAGGCCTCGTGGAACAGCACGCCGCCTCCACCGGGCCCGATGACCACCGGGAGGGTTCCGGACGGGGCGGGACGGGCGTCCAGCTTCAGCAAGGCGCGCGCCGCCGCTTCGCGGGCGATGTCGTCAACGTCGTAGGAGTCGAACAGCTCGAAGCCGACGGTGCGGCCGAGCGACTGGTACCCGGTCTGCATCCCGGTGTCCCCGGAGGCCACTGCCATGACGGTGAAGAGGGTGCGGACCTGATCGTCCTCGGTGAGGAGGCCGTCGCTGTTGGCGATGAGGATGCGGCGGCGGCTGTCGCCGTAGCGGGCCGTCACCTGGGTGATGGCGGAGCCGGCGCCACGGGCGGTGGCGTCGGCTCGCCGGAGCAGATCCACCTTCGTGGCCTTGGCCACGTCCTCGGGCAGCACGTCGATGAGGTTGGGGCGGGGTGCGTGCTGGCGGGTGAGGACCACCTCCACCACGCCTCCGCCACCCGATCGGGCAGCTGCGCCAGCCGCCTCGGCCGCCTCGGCCAACCCGGTCGCTGAGAGGTCAGCGGTGTGGGCGAACCCCGTCGTGTCGCCCACGATGACCCGGATGCCGGCGCCCCGATCGCGCCCGGAGCTCAGGTTCTCGACCTTGCCGTCGTCGAAGATGGCGTTGGCGCTGGCCTTGTCCTCCACGAAGATCTCGGCCAGCTCGCCGCCGGTGCGCAGTGCGGTGCTGAGCGTGCGTTGGATGAGGTCGTGGTCGAGCACAGGGCTCCTCTTGGCCGGGCGGCTGGGGTGCGGCGTATCGTACCCAGGTGCCCTTGTCACCCGGTCTCCACGGCAGCGCCAAGCTGCTGGTCGCCCACGAAGACACTGCCGTGGCGCTCAAGTCCGGCGAGGTCGCCGTCCTCGGCACCCCACGCCTGATCGCGCTGGTGGAGGAGGCGTCCATGGCCGCCGTCAGCGACCAGCTCCCGAAGGGTCAGACGACGGTCGGCATGCGGGTGCAGGTGGACCACCTCGCCCCCACCAACGTCGGGTCATCCGTGGCGGCGGAGGCCACCCTCGAGAAGGTGGAAGGGCGCCGGCTGACCTTCACCATCTCCGTGAGCGACCAGTGCGGTCTCGTGGCGGCGGGCAAGGTCACTCGAGTCGTCGTGGAGACCGAGCGCTTCCTCGAGAAGGCCAGATAGCCGGTCTCCCGACCTCATGGAGATCGGTGAGGAAGCCCGACAGGGCCGCCCACCAGGCGTCGGGGTTCTCGAACTGGGGCGAGTGGCCAGCATCGGGGATCACGGCCAGCTCGGCGCCCGGGATCGTCTCCGCCATGCGTCGCGACGGCTTCAGGAACGGTGCGTCCTCGTCGCCCACGATGACCAGCGTGGGAACGGCGAGGTTGGCGAGGTCGGGCAGCCGATCGAGCCCGCTGGTGGCGTCGGTGATGAGCTGGAGCATGGTGACGTACATGGCCGGCGACGAGGCCAGCATCTTGCGGGCCCCGAACTCGCGATAGCCCGCCCGCGTGGCCAGCACCCGCTGACCAGGACCGGTGCTGAGGGTGTCGGCGCCTTCCATGGCCTCCTGAGCCGCCATGACTGCGGCCATCCCCTCGGCGCGGGCGATGGCGACGCCGAGCTCGATGATGGCGGCGTCGGCGCGCAGCGCGCGGTGCGAGGTGTCCATCAGGACCAGCGCGTCGAACCGGTCGGGCGATCGGAGGGCGGCCGTCTGCACGACCATCCCACCCATCGAGTGCCCGAGGATGACGGCTGTCGCCCACCCCAGCGCATCGAGCAGCCCCAGCAGGTCGGTGGCGTACGCCTCGAAGGAGTAGGCGTGCTCCTCCTCCGGCTGGCTGCTCGATCCGTGCCCACGCTGGTCCATCGCCACCGCGTGCCAGCCGAGCTCAGCCAGCTGGTCGATCCACTCGGTGAAGTCCTCCTTGGCGCCGGTGAAGCCGTGGACGAGCAGGAGGGGCCGGCCGCCCTCGCCTGCCTCCGCGACGGCGTGGGAGAGGCGGCCGCCGTGGCCCTCCACCTCGACCATGCGCTCGATCACGCGCCGGACTCCAAGAACGCTCGTGCCATGGCTCCCATGGCCTCACCGTAGGGCGTGACCTCATCGGGTCGGGGTACGGCGATCGACACGGGCAAGCCGTAGTCGAACAGCTCGATCGTGATCGCCACGTAGACCTCCTCGGCGGTACCGACCGAGGCTGGATCGACGAAGGACATCGTGAGCCGCCGGGGCAGGCCATCGCCATCGACCCACACCTCCACCGGGATCGGTGCGTCGCCCCCGCCGAGCTGCGCGAGCTGCGCCTGCAGCGCAACCCGCCGATCCTCGGGGATCGCGTCCAGAGCATCACCGATGCGCACCGTGGCCGAGTAGCGGGTGGCGGGCACGCCGCGCACGTCGTCGCGACCGTCGGCCTCCCCGGCGTTCCTGGCCCCGTGCAAGAGGTCCAGCAGCGCGAAGGGGTCGTAGATGCCGCGTCCGCCGGTGGGCTCCGACGCACCGGGCACGTCCATCTCCTCGGGGCTGCCGGCCAGCCATCCCGACGTCCCGGTCAGCTCGTCGAGCAGAGGGATGCGGAGGTAGATCGTGCCCTCGGCGACGACCACCCTGGCCGGCTCGCCCATGCCGGGCGGGAGCTCATCGGCGGGGACGCCGCCCAGCATGCCGGCCAGGTCCAGCTGCATGGCCAGCTCGCCGGCGGCACGATCGGCCGAGCCCATCGTGGTCAGGACCAGGGCCTCTCGACCACCCTCCGAGGTCGTGACGTGCATCTCGAATCGGACGGTGCCGGCGGCAGCCGCCAGGTCGGGCGATCCCCGCAACGCCTGACCGATCGCCGCGCCCGTCTCGATGGACGCGAGATCGTCGCGGGTGCCGGGGGCGGCACAGG
>JBDSUN010000300.1:0-6649 GCA_039927735.1 Acidimicrobiales bacterium
TTCAGCGACACCTGGGGTGCCCCCCGCTCAGGGGGCCGCGCCCACAAGGGCGTCGACATGCTCTCGCCGCGCGGCACGCCTACGGTGGCACCCGTCAGCGGCACGGTCCGCCACAGCGGCAACAGCGTCGGCGGCCTGTCGTGGCACCTCGACGGCGACAACGGCAACTACTACTACGGCACTCACCTCGATTCCTACGCCAACCAGGGAGCCGGGCACGTGGAGGCCGGCACGGTGATCGGCTACGTCGGCGATACCGGCAACGCCCGCGGCACCCCGCACCTCCACTTCGAGATCCACCCCGGCGGGGGAGCTGCCATCAACCCCACCCCGGCGGTCTCTGCGGCCTGCTAGCGGTGCACCTTCGGCGCGCGCAGCATCCTCGGGCGGCAAGCCGCCCTGCGGTGCACTTGCGGGGGGAGACCCGCCGCACCCCCCAGCGGCTGCGCCGGGTCGGGACCTGCTCAGCGCTCCCGGCGTCTTCTCGTAGCGAGGTCCTGCACTGCATGGCGGCGTTCTAGCGTTCTGTCATGGCCGTTGGTGATGCTGATCTGGCTGGGCGGTTGGAGCGGTTGTTGGCGGTGCATGGCTCGTCTGGGCGGGTGTTGGATCTGGTTCGGTTGTCGGGGGGTGCTTCTCGGGAGACGTTCTCGTTCGACCTGGACGTCGACGGTGAGGTCCGGGGGTTGATCCTGCAACGGGTGCGTCCGGGGGCCTCGGCGAGCACCACGGGGATCGGCATCGGGCTGGAGGCCGACGTCTTGCGCCGAGCGCGTTCCCACGGTGTAGCGGTGGCCGAGGTGGTGGCCAGCGATGACGGTGGTGTGCTCGGGAGCGCTGGGATGGTGGTGCAGCGCCTGACCGGGGAGACCATCGCCCGCAAGCTCCTGCGGGATGCGGAGTGGGCCGAGGCGCGGTCCCGGCTGGGCGCGCAGATGGGCACGGCCCTGGCTGCCATCCACGCCATCCCCGTCGGGGAGGTGGCGGGGCTTCGGGCCACCGACCAGCTCCAGCAGCTCAAAGCCATCCTCGACACCCTCGGCGAGCCCCATCCGGCCTTCGAGCTCGGGTTCCGCTGGTTGGAAGCCAACCGGCCGTCGGAGCGACCACCGTGCATCGTCCACGGTGACTTCCGGCTCGGCAACCTGCTCGTCGATCATGCGGGCCTGGCCGCCGTGCTCGACTGGGAGCTCGCCCACCTCGGGGACCCGGTGGAGGACCTCGGCTGGCTGTGCGTGCGGGCCTGGCGATTCGGCTCTGCCCTCCCCGCCGGGGGCGTGGCCACCCGTGCGGAGCTGGTCGGTGCCTACGAAGCGGCTTCGGGCACACTCGTGGCCCCGGAGGCTCTGCATTGGTGGGAGCTGCTCGGCACCCTCAAGTGGGGCGTGATCTGCGTCATGCAGGCGTTCGGCCATCAGAGCGGCGCCTCCCGCTCGGTCGAGCTGGCCACCATCGGCCGCCGTGTCTGCGAGAACGAGTGGGACGTCCTCGGCCTCCTCTCCGGCGGTCCCCTCGCAGGGCCCGAGCCACGCAGCTCCACGCCGGTCCCGACCCTCCACGATCGCCCGCACCTCCACGAGCTCGTCGAGGCCGTGCGGGAGTGGGTGGACGGGGACGTGCGCGAGGGCACCGACGGTCGGCTGTCGTTCCACGCCCGGGTGGCCGCCAACGCGCTACGGATGGTCGAGCGCGAGCTGGCCCAGGGCCCGGGGCCGGCTGCCGCCCACGCCGAGCGGCTGGCCGCCCTCGGCTGCGCCGATGACGTCGAGCTGGCTGCCCGCCTCCGGGCCGGGGACTTCGACGAACGGGCCGCCGAGGTGCGCCGACTGGTGGCCGCCAGCGTCCACGACAAGCTGATGGTGGCCAACCCAGGCTGGCTCCAGCCGGACTGAGCTCGGCTCAGGTGGCCACCGCATGGAAGCCGCCGTCCACGTGGACGATCTCACCGGTGGTCTTGGGGAACCAGTCGGAGAGCAGGGCCACGCAGCTCCGCGCCACCGCGTCGGCGTCACCCTTCACGTCCCAGCCGAGCGGGCTGCGCTCGTCCCAGACGTCCTCGAACCTGGAGAAGCCAGGGATGGACTTGGCCGCAAGGGTCTTGATGGGGCCGGCCGCCACCAGGTTCACCCGGATGCCCTTCGGGCCGAGGTCCCGGGCGAGATAGCGCGCGGTGCTCTCGAGGGCGGCCTTGGCCACCCCCATCCAGTCGTAGGCCGGCCAGGCCTGGCGGCTGTTGTCGAAGTCCAGGCCGACGATGGAGCCACCATCGGACATGTGGGGGACCACCACGTCGGCGAGCGTCTTGAGCGAGTAGGTGGAGATCTGCAGGGCGACCGCCACGTCCTCCCACGGAGCGTCTACGAACCCGCCGCCGAGGCAAGACGGCGGGGCGAACCCGATGGCGTGCAAGGCCCCGTCGACCCGGTCCCAGCGGCGGCCCAGCGCATCGCGCACGGCCGCCACCTGGTCGGGGTCGGTGACGTCGAGCTCCAGCACATCGGCCTCGACGGGCAGCTTGCGGGCGGTGCGCCGGGTGAGCGACAGGCCCCGGCCGGCCCCCGTGAGGATCACCTCCGCCCCCTGCTCCTGCGCGTGCCGGGCGACCCCGAAGGCCAGGGAGGCGTCGGTGAGGACGCCGGTGACGAGGATGCGCTTGCCGTCGAGGAGGGACATGGACCTGAGACTGCCATGCACCCGGCCCTGTTACGGGGGTGACCGCTGACTTCCTTGCGTCACAACCCTCGCCACTACGGTGTCGCCGATGCGCATCGGGATCCTTGGTGGCACCGGTCCGGCGGGCAGCGCACTGGCCGCTCGCCTGGCTTCGGTGGGGTTCGAGACGGTCGTGGGCTCGCGCTCGCGCTATCGGGCCCTGGAGGTGGTGGACGGGCTGAAGGAGCGATGGGCGGGGCGCGAGCTCACCATCGACGCGGCCGACAACGAGGGGGCCGCCGACGCCGACGTCATCGTCATCGCCACCCCGTGGGACGGCGCCACGCAGACCGCTCAGCAGGTCGAGGGCCACGTGCGCGGCAAGGTCGTCATCTCGATGGCCAACGCCCTCACCCGCATCGGCAAGGAGTTCCAGCCCCTGGTGCCGCCGCGCGGCTCGGTGGCCGCCAGCGTGCAGGCGGCTCTACCCCGCAGCTTCGTGGTCGCCGCCCTGCACCACGTGCCGGCCAAGGAGCTGGGCGACCTCGATCACCCCATCGAGAGCGATGTGCTCATCTGCTCGGACCACCCCGACGCCAGCACGGCCGCGGCCGACCTCGTGGCCAAGATCCCGAACATGCGCCCGCTCGACTGCGGCGAGCTGTCGCTGGCCACGCCCATCGAGTCCTTCACCGCCGTGCTCCTGCAGCTGAACGTCCGCTACAAGACGCGCGTGGCGCTGAAGTTCACGAGCATCCCCGAGTGACGATGCGGTTGTGGTGCACCGCACGACGTGAGGTCGTGCCCTTCGAGCCGGGCCCGATCGTCACGATTTACACCTGCGGCATCACCCCCTACGCCGCCAGCCACCTCGGGCACGCGGCGGTGTACGTGACCTACGACCTGCTCCAGCGCCGCCTGCGCGACCTCGGCCACGAGACCAGATGCGTGCGCAACATCACCGACGTCGACGACTCGATCCTCGGCCGGGCCCGCGAGCTGGGTGTGCACTACCTCGACCTGGCGGCCGCAGAGACGGCCCGCTTCGACGACGACATGGAGGCCCTCGGCATGCTGCCTTCGTGGAGCGAGCCCCGGGCGACGTCGGCCATCGCCGACATCCGAGGGTTCATCGGGATGGTGCTGGACCGTGGCCACGCCTACCAGGCCGGCGGCGGCGTCTACTTCGACGTGGCCAGCTTCCCCGAGTTCGGGTCCGTGTCCGGCTACAGCCGCGGGGAGATGCTCACCTACGCCGCCGAACGAGGCGGCAACGTGGAGGACCCGCACAAGCGCGATCCGCTCGACTTCGTCCTCTGGCAGCCCTCCCTCGACGACGAGCCCTCCTGGGACTCGCTCTGGGGGCCGGGGCGCCCGGGCTGGCACATCGAGTGCTCCGCCCTCGCCATGCGGGAGCTGGGCACCACCATCGACCTCCACGGCGGTGGGGCCGACCTGATCTTCCCCCACCACGAGTGCGAGCGGGCGCAGTCGGAGGCGGCCACCGGCGAACCGTTCGTGCGCCACTGGATGCACCAGGCCATGGTGCGGATGGACGGCGAGAAGATGTCGAAGTCGCTCGGCAACCTCGTGTTCGTCTCGGAGCTCCGCAAGGAGTGGGACCCGATGGCCATCCGGTTGATGATCATCGAGAACCACTACCGCACGGCCTGGGAGTGGGACGACACCCGCCTGCCCCGGGCGGCCGAGCGCCTCGAGCGGTGGCGGGCCGCCGGCGCCGGCGATGGCGGCCTCGAAGCCGTTCGGACCGCGCTCGACGATGACCTCGACATGTCGGCCGCCATCGCGGCCGTGGACGCGGCGGCGGCCTCCGGCGAGGGCGTCTCGGCGGCCAGCGCCCTTCTCGGCGTCTAGGGGACGGGCGGCCGTGGCAGACTCCGACGATGGGGGAGCCGGCAGTCGAGCGTGAGTACGGGAAGCTCTATCCCGTCGCCAAGGCCGTCCTGTCCCCGGTGTTCAAGGGCTTGTGGCGGATCCGCACCACCGGCGCGGAGCACCTGCCCAAGGGTGGAGCCATCTTCTGCCCCAACCACACGTCGGTGATCGACTCCTTCTTCCTGCCCCTCGTGCTGCCCCGCCGCATCACCTTCGTCGGCAAGGCGGAGTACATGGACTCCTGGAAGACGAAGTACCTCTTCCCGGCCATGGGCATGATCCCCATCGACCGCAGCGGCGGCAACGCCTCGGAGCGAGCCCTGAACACCGCCGCCCGGGTCCTGGAGTCGGGTGAGTTCTTCGGGATCTACCCGGAGGGAACTCGGGCTCGCGACGGCCGCCTCCACCGTGGCCACACCGGCCCTGCCCGGCTCGCGCTGCGCACCGGCACGCCGATCATCCCGGTCGGCATCGTCGGCACGCGAGACATCCAGCCGCCGGACGCCCGGCTGCCCCGGCCCTTCAAGAGGGCCGAGATCCGCTTCGGTCGTCCCATCGATGTGGGGCGCTACGCCGACCGGGCCGACGATCGCCTCGTGCTGCGCCAGATCATCGACGAGGTGATGTACGAGATCCGTGAGCTCACCGGCCAGGACTACGTCGACGAGTACGCATCCAAGAAGGCCGAGGGCATCCCGGCCGCCGAGACCGCGCGCGTGATCGAGCTCAACGAAGCTGCCAACGGCAGCGGCCACTCGGCCGATCCACCCCGGCGCTCCAGCGCCGAGGTCCTCGCCCCCCGCACCTGAACCACTCACAGATCCCGTTCTCTGCCGGTCTGTCCCCACCTCTACCGTCACCTGCCATGTCCGACCAGATGACGATCCGGCTCCCTGATGGCTCGACGCGCGCGTTGACCACGGGGACCACCGCTGCCGGTCTGGCCAGGGACATCGGATCCCGGCTGGCCAAGGCGGCGGTGATCGCCGTCGTGAACGGGGAGGAGCGCGATCTCGGCCACGTGCTGGCCGACGGCGACGAGGTCGCCATCGTCACCGGTGACAGCGACCGGGGGCTCTTCACCATCCGGCACTCGACCGCGCACGTGCTGGCTCAAGCGGTGCTCGACCTGTTCCCAGGGGCCACCTTCGGGATCGGGCCACCGGTGGAGGACGGCTTCTTCTACGACTTCGAGCTGCCGGGCGGTGGCACCTTCGTGGAGGACGACCTAGAGCGCGTCGAGGCCCGGATGCGCCAGATCATCTCGGAGTCGCAGCCCTTCGTTCGTGACGAGCTGCCCGCTGACAAGGCCCGGGAGGTGTTCGCGGCGCACCGCTTCAAGCTGGAGATCATCGGCGACGCCAGCACGGACCCGATGTCGGCCACGTCCGCCTCGGACTCCGTGCGCACCTATGAGAACCCACCGCCGCAACCGAAGGACGCGCCCCCCTTCGTCGGCTACCCGGGGTTCATCGATCTCTGTCGCGGCCCCCACGTGCCGAACACGGGCTACCACCTGGGCCACTTCAAGCTGATGCGGGTGGCCGGTGCCTACTGGCGGAGCCAGGAGGGCAACCCGCAGCTCCAGCGGATCTACGGCACCGCCTGGGACTCGAAGAAGGCGCTCGAGGAGCACCTGCACCGGCTGGAGGAGGCGGCCAAGCGCGACCACCGCAAGCTCGGCGTGGAGCTCGACCTGTTCAGCTTCCCGGACGAGATCGGCTCCGGCCTGGCCGTCTTCCACCCCAAGGGCGGCCTCGTGCGCCGCCTGATGGAGGACTACTCGCGCCAGCGCCACGAGGAGGCCGGCTACGAGTTCGTCAACTCACCCCACATCACCAAGGCCGGGCTGTTCGAGACGTCCGGCCACCTCGAGTGGTTCGCCGACGGGATGTTCCCTCCGATGCACTTCGACGACGAGGGCGGGGACAGCGGCCAGGACTACTACCTGAAGCCCATGAACTGCCCGTTCCACATCCTGATCTACCGGTCGCAACAGCGCTCCTACCGCGACCTGCCGCTGCGGCTGTTCGAGTTCGGCACGGTGTACCGCTTCGAGAAATCGGGGGTGATGCACGGCCTCACCCGGGTGCGGGGCATG
>JBDSUN010000301.1:0-3611 GCA_039927735.1 Acidimicrobiales bacterium
GTGAGGGCGTGGGTGGACGTGGCGGGGACGGCCCCGGGCATGTTGCCCACGCAGTAGTGCAGGACGCCGTGGGTCACGTACACGGGGTCGTGGTGGGTGGTCTCCCGAGAGGTGGCCACGCAGCCGCCCTGGTCGATGGCCACGTCGACGATGACCGCACCAGGCTTCATGGTGGCGACCATGTCCTCGGTGATGACGACAGGCGCCCGGCCGCCGGCCACCAGCACGGCGCCGATCACGAGGTCGGCCTCGGCGATGCAGCGCTCCACCGTGCCGCGGTTGGAGGCAAGGGTGGTGATGCGGCCCTTGTGGATCTGGTCGACGAAGCGGAGGCGGTCGAGGTTCTTGTCGAGCAGGTTGACCTCGGCCTCCATGCCGGCGGCGATCCACGCCGAGTTCCATCCGACGTTGCCGGCACCGATCACCACGACCCGCGCCGGCGGCACGCCCGGCGCACCCCCGAGCAGCACGCCTCGCCCTCCTTGCGGAGCCTCGAGGAACCTGGCTCCCGCCTGCACGGCCAGGCGACCGGCCACCTCGCTCATCGGCGCCAGCAGGGGCAGGGCGCCGTCGGCTCGCATCACCGTCTCGTAGGCGATGCCCGTGGCGCCGGCCTCGCAGAGCGCGGCGGCGACCTTCGGGTAAGCGGCCAGGTGGAGATAGGTGAACAGGGTCAGGTCAGCCCGCAGGAGTGCGAGCTCCTCACCCTGCGGCTCCTTCACCTTTGCGACCATGCCAGCGCGCGCCCAGACCTCCTCGGCGTCCACGACGATCTCGGCGCCGGCGGCAAGGTAGGCGTCGTCGGGGATGCTGGCGCCCAGGCCCGCCCCTCGCTGCACGAGCACCTCGACCCCCCGCGACTCCATCTCCCGCACCCCATCGGGGGTGAGGGCGACCCGGCGCTCGTCCTCTTTGACCTCGGTGGGGACCCCGACGATGAGGGTCAAGCGTCCAGCTCCTTCCACGCCTCCAGCAGCGCCTGCTGGATCGTGTCGGCGATCGCGTCGAACTCCTCGGGACCGGCTACGAGCGACGGAGAGAGCTGGATGACCGGGTCGCCCCGGTCGTCGGCCCGGCAGATCAGGCCGAGCTCGAGGAGCCGGTTCGACAGGAAGCCGCGGATCAGCCAGTCGCACTCGTCGTCGCTGAAGTCGGTGCCGTTCTTCGTGAGCTCGATGCCGTAGAAGAAGCCCATCCCGCGCACCTCGCGGACGATCGGGAGGTCGGTGAGCCGTTCGAGGGCGGCGTGGAACTCGCCCTCGAGGCTCTGCACCCGACCGGGGAGGCCTTCGCGCTCCATCACATCGAGGTTGGCCAACGCCACGGCGCAGCTCACGGGGTGCCCGCCGAAGGTGATTCCGTGGAGGAACGAGCTCCCGGGGTCGAGGAAGGGCGCGGCCAGGCGCTCGCTCACCAGCACCCCGCCGAGCGGGGCGTAGCCCGAGGTGAGTCCCTTCGCGAACGTGAGCATGTCGGGCTCGTAGCCGAGGCGCCCTGCCCCGAACCAGTCGCCGACGCGCCCGAACGCGCAGATGACCTCGTCGCTGACGAGGAGCACGCCGTGGCGATCGCAGATCTCCCGCACCCGCTGGAAGTACCCCTCGGGGGGCACCAGGCAGCCCCCGGCGTTCTGCACGGGCTCGAGGTAGACGGCGGCCACGGTGTCCGGACCCTCGGCGATGATCCGCGCCTCGATCGCGTCGGCCCCCGCAAGCGGGTCGTCGGGGTTCGTCCGCTGCGCCTCGAGGGTGTTGGGGACGTGCCGACCCAGGCCGTTGAGGAAGGGGAGGAACGGCTCCTTGATGGCGTCGAGCCCCGTGATGTTGAGGGCCCCGATCGTCGCCCCGTGGTACGCGGTGTTCCGGCTGATCACCTTCACGCGCTCGGGCTGTCCGAGGGCGAGGAAGTACTGCCGGGCCAGCTTCCAGGCCGACTCCACCGCCTCGGCACCGCCGGTGGTGAAGAACACCCGGTTGAGGTCGCCCGGGGCGAGGGCCGCCAGCCGGGCCGCCAGCTCGATGGCCGTCGGGTGGGCGTAGCTCCAGAGGGGGAAGTAGCCGAGCTTCTCGGCCTGCTCGAAGCCGGCCTGGGCGATCTCCCGCCGGCCGTGGCCCGCCTGCACCACGAACAGGCCGGCCAGCCCGTCGATGTAGCGCTTGCCCTCGCTGTCCCACACGTAGGCGCCCTCGCCCCGCTCGATCACGGTGAGGGGCGCGTCACCGGCGGCGGTGAGCGGGTAGAAGTGCAGCCAGAGGTGGTCGGCGGCCGCAGTCGCCAGCTCTTCGCTGGTCATGGTCATCAGGTGCGCCTCCTGGCGGCATGCGGATTCCGTCGTGCGGGGAGCGTTGGACGAACGGATCGTGTTGATTCTGCCAGACTCACGAGTGGATCGCTTGCAACGGAGGCTTGTCATGCCCGACCAGAACTTCATCCGCAACGAGTGGCGGCCGTCGCGCAGCGGCGCCACCGACGACATCCTCAACCCCGCCACCGGGGTGCGGATCGGCACGGCGCCCGCCTCGGAGGCCGCTGACGTGGACGACGCCGTGGCGGCCGCCGCCGAGGCCTTTCCGGAGTGGGCGGCCAAGACGCCGCGGGAGCGCAGCGAGGCCATCCACGAGCTGGCCCGGCGCATCGAGGCGGACATCGACAACCTCTCGGCCATCGAGTCCGAGAACGTCGGCAAGCCCGTCTCGATCATGGAGTTCGAGATGGACCTCACCCTCGACAACTGGAAGTTCTTCGCCTCGGCCGGTCGCTTCCTCGAGGGGCGGGCGGCGGGCGAGTACATGGCCGGCTACACCTCGATGCTGCGGCGGGAGCCGCTTGGGGTCGTCGGGTCGATCGCGCCGTGGAACTACCCGCTGAACATGGCGACGTGGAAGATCGCTCCGGCCCTGACGGTGGGCAACACGGTGGTGCTCAAGCCCTCGGAGCTGACGCCCTACACCGCCCTGCGCCTGGCCGAGCTGGCCGCCGACGTGCTGCCGCCCGGCGTGCTCAACGTCGTGTGCGGGCAGGGGGAGACGGCCGGCGTGGCGCTGGTGGCCCATCCCGATGTCGCCATGGTGTCGCTCACCGGCTCGGTGGCGGCGGGCAAGGCCATCGCCAAGGCGTCCTCGGAGACGCTCAAGCGGGTGCACCTCGAGCTGGGCGGCAAAGCACCAGTGGTCGTGTTCGACGACGCCGATGCCGCCGCCGTGGCGGCCGGCGTCCGGGCGGCCGGCTACTACAACTCCGGCCAGGATTGCACCGCTGCCTGCCGGGTCATCGCCGGACCACGCGTGCACGACGAGCTGGTGGCCGCGCTGCAGGCGGAGGTGGACGAGATTCCCTTCGGCGACCCCACCCTGGCCGCGACCGAGGTGGGCCCGGTGGTGTCGTCCGAGCAGCTCGACCGGGTGACCGGCATGGTCAGCCGCGCCCGGGACGCTGGCGCCGAGGTCCTCACCAGCGCCGCGGTGCCCGACGGCGGCGGCTACTTCTACGCGCCCTCCATCGTGGTGGGGCCGGCCCAGGACAGCGAGATCGTCCAGCGAGAGGTGTTCGGCCCGGTCGTCACCGTGCAACGGGCGCCCGACGAGGACACGCTGCTGGCCTGGGCCAACGGT
>JBDSUN010000302.1:0-2703 GCA_039927735.1 Acidimicrobiales bacterium
CTCGTCGGCCGGGTGGCGCAGGCCGAACGGGACGTGCAGGAGGGCGTGGACATCATCATCGCCCAGGGCTACGAGGCCGGCGGCCACACCGGTGAGGTGGCCACGATGATCCTGACCCCCGACGTGGTCGACGCCATCGCCCCGGTGCCTGTGCTGGCCGCCGGCGGCATCGGCACGGGTCGCCAGATGGCCGCCGCGATGGCGCTGGGCGCCGACGGCGTGTGGACCGGGTCGATCTGGCTCACCGTCTCGGAGAACACCAGTGGTGGGATCGTCACCGACAAGCTGCTAGCGGCCACCTCCACCGACACCATCCGCTCCCGTGCCTTCACCGGCAAGCCCGCCCGCCAGCTGCGCACCGGGTGGACCGACGCCTGGGAGGCGCCCGAGTCGCCCGGCACCCTGCCGATGCCGCTGCAGTTCATGCTGAACGCCTACGCCAACCGCAAGATGGGCTCGAACCCGCCCAAGGAGCTGGTCGGCATGCCCGTGGGTCAGGTCGTCAGCCGCATGAACAAGATCCGCACCACCAAGGCCGTCATCCAGGAGATGGTCGAGGAGTACGTCGACACCACCACCAAGCTCGTCAACGACCTCGAAGACGCCTAGCGGCTCGCGCTCGCGGCCGGCGGCAGAGCAACGTCGAGACCGCCCTCCAGACCCTGCAAGCCGCCCGGGGCCCAAACAGCCTGAGTGGTTGCGGTGTTCCTAGCGCCAGGTGCGGCATAACGGGCAATATGCGCCCCACGGACGGCACTCACACCCGACGACAGCCGGTGCAAGTCAGTGGCTGTTCGCGCAGCATGAGGCCAGACTGATCCGATGGATATCGAGGTCCGTCCCCTCGCTGTGTCAGATATTCCAGCTGTCTGCGAGATCCAGGCTGGGGCCTACAGAGACTCCTCGTTCCACGAGTCGCCTGAGACCTTTGCGGCCTACCTGAGGGCCTTTCCGGCTGGGAGTCTCGCTGCAGTCGCCGACCACTCCCTCGTGGGATACGGCGTCGGCCACCCGTGGCTAAAAGGCGTGCCCCCGCCGCTCGACCTCACCGAGCTCGAACTGCCGACAACGCCCACTTGCTTTCACGTTCACGACATCTCGGTGCAGGTGAAGGGTGTCCAGTTGGGCACACGGCTGCTGCGTCAACTGGTAAAGGTCGCCGCCGACGAGCAGCTCGAGTTCCTCGATCTCATCGCCGTCCAGGGTGCCGACACGTACTGGCACCAGTTCGGCTTCCGCCCGTCCGAGCCGGAAACTCAGGCTGCGAAAGCACTGTATGGCTCAACTGCCGTGTACATGTTCGCACCAATCGTTGACCACGGCCTGCCACGAGGAGCTAGACCCGAGTAAGTCCTCCGGCGAAGGGACAAGGCGCAACTGACAGTGAGCCCAGGCGTTGGGGCCGGCGGCGGTCGATCTCGATGAGGCAGGATGTGGTACAGCGCTCAAGGTCAGGGGGATCGCGATGGCTGCCAGTGAGCGCCTAGAGGTGACGCCCGCTGCCGATGAGGCCCGGGCCGTCGCCACGATGACCGTGGCATTCGCTAGCGACCCCCCCGTGCGTTGGCTCTTTCCCGATGCCAGCCAGTACCTCACCTACTGGCCGTCGTTCATACGGGCCTTCGCCGGCGAGGCGTTCGCAAACAGCACGGCAGACTCGGTCGACGATTGCGGAGGTGTAGCGATGTGGCTTCCTCCGGGCGTCGGGCCCGACGAAGATGCCATCGGCGAGATCCTCGCCGAGGCCGTCCCTGCCGCCGCGCAGGACGAAGCGCTCGCCTTCTTCGGCCAGATGGAGGAGTTCCACCCCACTCACCTGCACTGGTACTTGCCCCTCATCGGCGTCGACACCACCAGGCACGGCCGTGGCTTCGGATCGGCCCTCCTCCGCCATGCGCTGGTGCGCTGCGACCGGGATCGGTTGCCCGCCTACCTCGAGGCCACGAGCCACTTGAACCGGGCGCTCTATGCGCGTCACGGGTTCGAAGAGCTAGGCGTGATCCAAGCAGGTGGCTCGCCGCCGATGTGGCCGATGCTGCGCAACCCCTGACCCGAGCCGGCTCGGGCATAACTGCCTGATTGAGTTGGGGTGTCGCTGCGGCGTGGTTCGTAGCGCCGGTGGTCTTCGCTCACTAGCTGCCTGCCGACCTCGTGGTCTGGCTTTCCTCTGAGGTGCGGGCCGCCGGTGTTCCGCCGCGTGTGGCTCGAAAGAGGGCAGCAGCTCGAGCATCTGGAATCAGGAGTGCCCACCGCGGTTCCATCCCCGAGATTGGAGGACAGCGATGGTGATGATCGGCATTGATCCGCACAAGCGGACCCACACTGCGGTTGCGATCGACCGCGGTGAGAGCGTGCTCGACGAGCGGCTCGTGCACGCGACTGGGACCCAGGTGCCGGAGCTGTTGGAGTGGGCCAAGCGCCTCGATGGCGGTGAGCGGGTGTGGGCGATCGAGTCCGCCGGTGGGTTGGGCTACCTGTTGGCCCAGCAGCTCCTGGCGGCTGGTGAACAGGTCGTGGACATCCCGGCGACGTTGGCGTCGCGGGTGCGGTTGTTGGGTTCGGGACGCTCGGAGAAGAACGACCCGAACGATGCCCGGTCGGTGGCCATCGCGGCGTTGCGGGCGGCGGAGTTGGTGCCGGTGCGGGTCGAGGACCACGCCACGGTCCTGCGGTTGTTGTCGCGCCGCCATGCCGAGCTGGGTT
>JBDSUN010000303.1:0-7293 GCA_039927735.1 Acidimicrobiales bacterium
GTACACGGACCCGGGGATGGCGGTGTCCGCAGTGGTCCTGCGCGACTCCGGGGACCTGGCCGGGTGGGCCGGGCTGTCGGTGCCCAGCTTCCTGCCGGAGATCCTCCCGGCCGTCGAGGTGGGCTGGCGTCTAGGCGAGCAGTTCTGGGGGCACGGCTACGCGTCGGAAGCGGGCGCGGCGTGGGTGCGGCACGGGTTCGAGGAGCTCGGCCTCGCCGAGATCGTGAGCATCTACGAACCCGACAACACGGCCTCGGGGTCGGTCATGCGGCGGCTCGGCTTCGCCCTCGATCACATCACGACCCACCCGACCCTGGGCGTTCCGCTGCACGTCATGGCACTCACCCAGTCGGTGTGACGCAAGCGCGGGTGGTCGGCGACGGCTGCGGAGCCTTGCCTGAGCGGCGGGGCACCCCACGCGTCCGGCCTACTGTCCGGTAGATGCGGCTGACCGTGCTGCCCCAGGTCGAGCGCATGACGCTGGCGGTGATCCAGACGGTGCCGGAGTGGCACCCGGAGCACGGCTCGTTCGAGCCCTTCCCGGTCCATGCCTGGGTGGTGCGGCATCCCGATGGCCCGATCCTCGTCGACACCGGTGTCGGCGTCGGTCACCCCCTGATCGACGAGTGGTACCGCCCCCAGGTGACCGCCGTCGACGAGGGGCTGCGCGCCGTCGGCATCGAGGTCGACGACGTCGTCGCAGTCGTGCTGTCGCACCTGCACTTCGATCACTGCGGTCAGCAGGCTGCCGTCGACGCACCCGTCTACGTCCAAGCCGCCGAGCACCAGGCCGCTAGGGCAGCCGGCTACACGGTCCCCGAGTGGGCCACGATCCCGGAGCAGAGGCTGCGACTCGTCGACGGCGACCGAGAGATCGCGGAGGGCATCCACCTTCTCGCCACCCCGGGCCACACACCCGGTCATCAGTCCGTGCTCATCGAGGCCGGCGACGACCGCGTCCTCCTGGCGGCCCAGTGCGCCTTCGCAGCCGACGAGCTCCGGACCGGCGCGCCAGCCGAGTCGAACCTCCACGACGAGACGTGGGAAGCAACCGCCCGACGGTCGTTGGAGCGCCTGCGAAGCCTGACCCCCGTCACCTGCCACCTCAGCCACGACTCCGATGTCGTCGTCCTCGAGCCGTAAGCGCCTACGAATCGGCTAGCGGCACCTCGTCGCCCCCGGCGTCGTAGAGGTGGATGGCGCCGACGTCATCGGCCGAGGGCTTCCCACTCGGCCAGGGCAGTAGACCGGGGGGCCATGGTGCCGGGGTGGACTGATCAGGGCAGCTACGACGTCCGCTTCGAGTGGGGCCCGACTGGCGTGGAGGCGGTGCCCGCCGAGATCGTGGTCGTCATCGACGTGCTCCGCTTCACCACTGCCGTCGACGCCGCCGTCAGCCGCGGCGTGGCAGTGCACCCGCACCGCTGGCGTGACGACTCGGCCGCCACCGTCGCCGCCAACCTGGGGGCGGAGCTGGCCGACGGGTCGGCGGGCCGGCCCTCGCTCTCGCCCACCAGCCTCCTGGCCCTGTCGCCTGGCACCCGCGTGGTGCTCCCGTCGCCGAACGGTTCGACCTGCGCGGTCATGGCCGACGAAGCGGGCGCCACCGTGGTGGCAGCGTGCCTCCGCAACGCCGCCGCCGTCGCGTGCTGGCTGAACGAGTCGGGTGCCTCGGTCAGCGTGATCGCGTGCGGCGAGCGGTGGCACGACGGGACGCTCCGCCCGGCGCTGGAGGACCTTCTCGGGGCGGGCGCCGTCATCGCCGGCCTCATCGGCAGGCGCTCGCCCGAAGCCCAGGCAGCCGCGGTGGCCTGGCTGGACACGCGCGACCGGATCGCCGAGTTGCTGGCGGCCTGCTCGTCCGGGCGGGAGATGGTGGAGCGCGATTGGGCCGACGATCTCGCCTACGCGTTGGAGGTCGACGTGAGCGAAACGGTCCCGGTGCTCCGCGACGGCGCCTTCGTCGACGCCCGAGGCTGAGGCCACATGGCCGTCGACGCCACCGCCTACCGCCCCCGGCTGCTCGCGGCCCGACGGGGAGCGGCCCGGCAGCTCGCCGCCCTCGACCGGGACTTCGAGGAGATCGTGCAGGGTTCGGAGCTCGTGAACACCGACGACGAGCACGATCCCGAGGGCGCCACGGTGGCCTTCGAGCGGGCCCAGGTGATGGCGCTACGGGCCAGCACGCAACGACGGCTCGAAGCGCTCGATGCGGCGTGGCTCCGCCTCGACAGCGGCACCTACGGTGTGTGCCTCCGCTGCGCCGAGCCGATCGGAGCTGCACGCCTCGAGGCGGTGCCCGACGCGCCGATCTGTGTGGGGTGCGCCTCCGGAGGCGTCTGAGCCAGGGCGGTCAGGCGGTCCGGCCCGGCTGCCACGGCCAGCGCCCCTCGAGCTCCACCTCCAGGCTGAAGCTCAGGAACGTCCGGATCAGCACGATGCCCGCCAGAACCCCGACGCTCGTGAAGCTGGGGTCCACCGCCACCGTTCGGATGATGTCGGCGGCCACCAGCAGCTCCAGCCCCAGCAGGATCGCCCGGCCGACGCGCCGCCGGAAGGCCCGGTAGCGATCGGCGGCGGTGGCTGGCTGCTCACCCAGAACCGTGAGCACCGCCGCGACGAGCACGCCGACGACGATCGCCCCGACGCCGATGGCGTCCCCAGCCTTGCCGACGTTGTCGATCGCTTCGGTGAAGTCCATGGGACGCTGTTGCCCACTTCGGCCCTACCGCAGAAGGGCGAGCCGGCTCAGCTCGGCGCGAGGACGGTGTCCAGGCTGAGGGTGAGGCAGCGGCAGCCGCCGCCCGCCTTCAAGAACTCCGACACCGGGGTCTCGACCACCGTGAAGCCCCACGCCTCCAGCTGGCGGCCGACCCTCGGCGGGGTGTGCGGCATGACGATGGTGGTGCCGACCACCACCGAGTTGGCGCAGAAGCTGAGGGCCTCGTCCTCCTCCAGCCAGAGAGGTTCGGGCACCAACGCCTCGATCACCTTGCGGCCGTAGCTGTCCCAGCCGCTCGGCGCGCAGATCGCCCGGCGATCGTCCAGGGGGCAGAAGGTGAGGTCGAGGTGGTAGAGCCGCGGGTCGATGAGCTGCACGGCCTTGACCGGGCAGCCGAGGATGCGCCCTAGCTCCGGGATGGCGGCGGCATCGCTGCGGAACGAGTAGCCCGACACCAGCACGGTCTGGCCACCCTCGGGCGTGAAGGGCAGGGCGTCACCGGCCCCCTCGTGGTCCAGGGTGACGGGGAGCCGATCCACCTCGAAGGCGTGGGCGGCGAACCAGGCCGCGTTGATCTCGGTCTCCCCCTGGCGCTCCGGGTGGCGGAAGTGGCTGGGGACGAACTGGTCGTCGTTGACGATGCCGGCGTTGGCGGTGAAGACGAGGTCGGGCACCTCGGGCTTCGGGTCCATCATGACCACCTCGGCGCCGGCCAGGCGCAGGTTGGCGACGAGGCCCTCCCACTGCGCGGAGGCGATGTCGTGCTCGACCGCCACCTCCTCGTGCATCCACGGGTTGATCTCGTAGAGCACCCCGAAGTGGTGCGGCGGGCACATGAGGTACTTGCGGCCCCAGCTCAGCTCGGTCATGTGAGCGCGTCCGCCAGCTGGCCGATGAAGGGGCCGACATCGGTGACGATCCCATGGGCCTGGTGGCTGCCCCGATCGGCCAGCTTGGTGACCACCGCCTGGTTGATGTCGACGCAGAACGTCTCGACACCGGCCGGGAGGCAGTTGCCGACTGCGATGGCGTGCAAGGTGGACGCCAGCATCAAGGCGACGGAGACGCCGGGCACGTGCTCACGCATGGCATCGGCGGCCTCGGCGGTGTTGACGAACACGTCGGGGAGGGGTCCGTCGTCGCGGATCGACCCGCCCAGCACGAACGGCACGCCGCGCCGCACGCAGGCCGCCATCGCCCCGCCGGTGACGTAGCCCGACTCCACCGCCGCTGCGATCGAGCCGTGGCGGCGCACCTCGTTGATCACCCGGAGGTGGTTGCTGTGCCCGCCCTCGGTGGGCAGTCCCTCGGTCACCGACACCCCGAGCGAGGTGCCGAGCACGTTGGCCTCGATGTCATGGGTGGCGAAGCCGTTCCCGGCGAACAGGACGTCGATCCACCCTGCCTCCACCAGCCGGGCGATGTCGGGGGCCCCACCCGTGTGGACGACGGCCGGGCCGCACACGGCGAGGACCTTGCCGCCGGCGTCGTGGGCGGCGCGGATGCGCTCGGCGACCTGCTGCACCACCAGCGCCTTGGGCTTCTCCGAGGACACGTCGCTGTTCATGAACTCGAAGTGCGAAGCGCCGCGAGGCTTGGCCGGCGCGTGCACGCGGACCCCACCGCGCCCGACGACGATCTGGTCGCCCACCCGCACCCGGTGCATCGGGATGGTCCGGGCCCGGCCGTCGGTGATCACGAGGGCGCAGTCCATCTCCGGGTTCTCGACGGCCAGCCACCCCCCGTCGATCCGCACGTCGGTGGCGAGGTTGGTGGTGGAGTAGAAGTCCACCGGCAGTACACCGTCGAGGTCCGCCGTCGCCAGGGTGGTGGTGCCGGTGTCCGCTCGGTTGGCGCCGTGGACCTGGAGGGCGTCCACGAGCTGGTCGAGGGCGGCCTGGTCGCCCTCCAGCTCGATGCGGGCTCGGCTCGGGTCGGTGTTGGTGCGCCCGATCTCGACGTCCGAGAGGTCGTAGGTGACGCCGGACTCGACGATGGTGTCGAGCACCTTGGCCAGCAGGAGCGAGTCGACGATGTGGCCGCTCAGCTCGATGGTTTCGGTCGCCATGGGTGCGGCTCCTCGGGGATGGCGGTCGGCATCGGGGTGCGCCCGCCCCATGGGTAGCATGCCGCCACCTATGGGACAGCCGATCACCGTCCTCGAGACGACGTCCACCAGCAACCCCGCCGTCCATCGGTTCGAGACGAACCGGCCGCTGTCGGGGATGGGCCACGAGCGCTACGAGGGCCCGCCCAGCGAGCTGCGCCAGCGGCCCGTGGACGAGCTGGCCCGCCGGCTCTACGCCGCCGGCAGCGTGGAGAAGATCCACATCAACGGCTCGGTCGTGACCGTAACCGTCGCCGGCGGTCACACCGGTGCCGGCCTCGGCGACATCATCCGCCACCTGTTCCTCCACTACGGCGACACGCCGGTCGTCCCGATGGTGGCCCCGGTCGACGACGCCGACACCGCTCCGGAGGCCCTCGCCGACACCGCCGACGCGCCGGCCGCTCAGGATGCGGCCGACGAGGCCCCGGCCCCGGTTCGCCCTGAGGCCGAAGTCGAGCCGGCGGCCGAGCAGGAGATCACCGGGATCCCCGCCACGCAGCTGGACGCCGAGGTCGCATCGCCCAGCCGTGAGCCCTCGGCCGCCGATCCCGCCGACGTCGCGGCGGCCGTCGAGCCGGTCGATCCGGCGGCGGAGGCGAGCGCCTCCGGCCCCGAGCCCGTTGAGGATGCGGCCGAGGTCGAACCCGTCGAGGTCGAACCGACGGGCGACGTCGAGCGCCCGGTCGCCGAACCCCTGGTGGCGGAGCCCGAGCCTCAGGACTCCTCCGACGTCGCCGCACCGACGGCGCCGGCACCAGCAGAGATCCCTGCAGCCGATGAGGTGGCGCCGGTCGACACCGATGCGGCGGCGGCCCCGTCGGTCGGCGCCGAGCCAGCCCCGACCGAGCCGGCGACTGAGCCCACCGCGGCCGATCCGTCCTTCGATGCCCACCCACCTGGCGACGAGCCGGTGCCGGTCGCCACCGACCCTCCCGAGGGCTGACCGGCGGTCGCGATGGGTCCCGCACGGTCGGGTCGGGCCCGTCGGAGGGCGAGGGCGGTCGACGATGGACGATCGGCCGCGCAGCATCAGGCGGCGTCTCGCGATCGATCTGAGGTGGTGCGGTGATGGAGCGGCTCCGGGGACGGCAGGAGTGGGCGCTGGGCCGGGCCCTCTGGCGGGCCGACCGGCGGCTGGCCGCCGCCTGGTGGGCGATCCTCGTACTGCGCGGTCTGCTGCCGGCCGGGTTCGCGGTGGCCATGGGCCTGCTGGTCGGGGCGGTGCAGGACGGCAACGTGCTCACCGGTCCGCTCGTCGGCATGGGCATGATCTTCGTGCTGCTCCAGGTGCTGACGCCGCTCCACCTGGCCGTCGGCTACAACCTCGGCGACCGCACCGCGGCGTGGCTGTACGACGTCCTCACCGACGCCTGCATCGCCCCACCTGGCATCGGCCACCTCGAGGACCCTGAGCTCGGGAGCGACCTCACCGTCGCCCGGGAGTTCGACGCCGGCATGACCGGACCGCCGCTGTCGATCTCGATGGACTTCATCGCGGGCAGCCTGGTGGAGCTGGTGGCGGGGCTCGCCTCGGCAGCCGTGCTGGCCGCCTACGCCTGGTGGGCTCCGATCGTGCTGGGCGGCGCCTGGCTGTCCACCCACTGGCTGCTCCGGGAGAGCGCCATCTGGCGTGACCGGAACACCGACGAGGTGCGCGACGCCCAGCGAGACGCCGACTACGCCTACCGGCTGGCCGTCGATCCGCCGGCCGCCAAGGAGCTGCGCATGTTCGGCCTGGCCGGCTGGACCATCGACCGCTTCGTCGACCGCCGCACCACCCTCCACCGCCTGCAGTACGAGGCCACTCGGCTGCGAGAGCGGTCGGTGCTGACCAGCGTGGCCGTGGTGGCGGCGGCCAACGTGGCCGTGTTCTGGTCGCTGGCGGCGGCCGCCGCCGATGGGCGGATCGACCTCGGCCCCGCCGTCACCTTCGCCCAGGCCGCGGTGGGTGCCTCCCTGATCGCCTTCGGCGGCCTGAACTGGGCGGTGGACGGCGCCGCCGCACCGGTGGCCGCCACCGGGCGCCTGAAGCCGGCCATGGGCCCGGCCGGCGCCCTGAGCTCCGGCGATCGTCCGGCCTCCGGGCTCCCCGCTCGGGAGATCCGGTTCCGCGACGTGACCTTCGCCTATCCGACGGCCGGGGCCACACCGGTGCTCGACCACTTCGAGCTCACCATCCCAGCCGGATCTTCGCTCGCCATCGTCGGCCAGAACGGCGCCGGCAAGACGACCCTGGCCAAGCTGCTGTGCCGGCTCTACGACCCGCAGTCGGGGGCGGTCGAGATCGACGGCACCGACCTTCGCCAGCTCGACCTCGATGCCTGGCGCGAGCGGATCACCGCCGTCTTCCAGGACTTCATCCGCTTCGAGCTCCCGCTGCGAGACAACGTGGCGCCGGCCGGCGCCCCCGACGAGGTGATCTTGGCCGCCCTGGTGGAGGCGGGGGCGAGCGACCTGGCGG
>JBDSUN010000304.1:0-3274 GCA_039927735.1 Acidimicrobiales bacterium
CGACCGTGAGGTCGGCGTACATGCCCTGGACGAAGTGCGGTGGTCCACCTTCGACATCGGGAGGACCGTCCGTCGGGGGCGCGTTGAGGAACTCCTCGGGATCCGCGCCCTGGGGGACGGAGCAGAACAAGACGTATTGGCCCGGTTCGGAGAGCGTGCCGTCACCCACCGCCGGGATCTGCTCACCGCCGCTGGGAGGGGCGAGGAGCACCATCGCCGGCTCACCGGCGAAGAGGCCCCCGAGCTCGGACTCAGGCAGCTTGAAGAGCTCCTCAGCCGACCTGGTCTCCCCGTCAGGCAGCGCAAATGCGACGAGCTCGTGCAGCTCCACGTCCGATGTGTTCGTGAGGCTCAGCTTCGTGCCGGCCTCCACGGAGTCCGGAAGGCCTTCGAAGTCGTAGTCGACAGCGGTCACCTCGACCGTGGCCGCCTCGTCCGGCTGCTCCGTGGTCGTCTCCGCCTCGGTGGTGTCCGTGGCATCGTCGTCGTCGCTCCCGCAAGCGGCGATGCCGCCGGCGAGCGTCAGTACCAGGAGCCCAGCTCCCACCCGTTGGCGCGTTCGCATGCATTCCTCCATGGGATGCGACGTGTTGCCCGTGCGCGTCTGCCCGGCGTCGCCAAGATCAGAGGATCACGAAGCGCCCACCAAGGGCGATGTCGCTGGCATGCACATCCGGGGTGGTGCTGGCACCACCGGTGGAAGGGCTCAGCTGACCTGCTTCTGCACCTTTCCGGCCTTGATGCAGCCGGTGCAGACGTGGAGGCGCTTGGGCGAGCCGTCCACGATGGCGCGGATCCGCTGGATGTTCGGGTTCCAGCGGCGCTTGGTGCGACGATGCGAGTGGCTCACGTTCATCCCGAACGACGGGTGCTTCCCGCAGACCTCGCACACAGCTGCCATTGCCACGAACCTCGATGCATCAGGACCGGTCGACGACCGGTGCTCAGGACCCAGAGAGGCTACCGGTGGCGTCGGGCCGTCGCCAACCCTGGGGGGTGCAGCCGGCCTCCTAGTATCCCCGGCGATGACGACGTTGACGCGCCTCGGCGCCGAGGAGCTGCGAGCGGTCGTGCTCGGCTACCGAGATGCGCTCGACGCGCACCGGGAGGGCCTCAACAAGCTCAACGTCTACCCCGTGCCGGACGGCGACACCGGTACGAACATGGCGCTCACGCTGACGGCCGTGGCCGAGGAGCTGGCCGGGGCCGACGACGACCTCGCCGCGGTGTGCAAGGCCGTCAGCCACGGCTCGCTGATGGGGGCGCGGGGCAACTCCGGGGTGATCCTCTCGCAGATCCTGCGCGGGATCTCCAGCGTCGTCGCGGAGGCCGACGGTCTCGACGCCTCCAGTGGAGCGGCCGCCCTCGCCGAAGCGGCCAAGGCGGCCTACGAGGCGGTCATGCGTCCGGTGGAGGGCACGATCCTCACCGTGGTGCGGGAGGCGTCGGAGGCGGCGGTGGTGGCGGCCGACGGCGGGGCGGACCTGGTGGGCGTGCTGGAGGCGGCACGGGCGCAGGGCGCTGATGCGCTGGCTCGGACCCCGGAGATGCTGCCAGTGCTCAAGGAAGCCGGGGTGGTCGACGCCGGCGGCTCCGGTCTCCTCCTGCTGCTCGACGTGCTCCTGCACGTGGTCGACGGGCGGGCGGTGCCCGAGGCCGCCGACATCGACGGCCCGGTGTTCACCGAGCCGCGGCCGGGGCACGGCGAGGGCGACGAGGACGACGACATCTCCGACCTCCGGTACGAGGTCATGTACTTCCTCGAGGCCCACGACGCCAGCATCCCCGCCTTCAAGGACGTCTGGGCCGGCATCGGCGACTCGATCGTCGTGGTGGGCGGAGACGGCATCTGGAACTGCCACATCCACACCGACGACATCGGGGCTTCGATCGAGGCCGCCATCGACATCGGCACCCCTCGCAAGATCCGGGTCACCGACCTCCTCGAGCAGGTGGAGGAGGAGCGCTGGGTGCGCGATGCCAGCGATGCCCTCGACGCAGTGCCCGCCCACCTGAGCACTCCGGTCACCTGCGCCGTGGTGGCGGTGGCCACCGGGTCCGGCATCCGCCGGATCTTCCACTCCCTCGGTGTGCAGGGCATCGTCACGGGTGGCCAGTCGATGAACCCGTCCACCGCCGAGCTGCTCGACGCCGTCGAGCAGGTGCCCGCTGATCACGTCGTCATCCTCCCGAACAACAAGAACATCATCCCGGTGGCCCAGCAGGTGGATGCCCAGAGCGCCAAGACGGTGCTGGTCGTCCCCACCAAGGGCATCACCGAGGGCTTCGCCGCCCTCCTGGCCTACGACCCCGAGGCCGACGGTGCCACCAACGCGGAGGAGATGGGTGAGGCGGCCGCCAACGTCGTTGCCGGTGAGGTCACGCAGGCAGTGCGGGACTCGAGCTGCGACGTTGGCCCCATCGCCACCAGCGACTGGATCGGCATCGCCCGCGATGGAATCCGCTCGGTCGAGCCCTCCCTCGGCGACGCCGCCACCAAGCTGCTGGCCGATCTGGTGCTGCCGAGCCATGAGATCGTCACCCTCATCGAGGGCGAGGGCGCCAGCGCCGGCTGCACCCGACACATCACCGAGTGGCTCGCCGAGCACCGCCCGGCCGCCACCGCCGAGGTGCACCACGGTGGCCAGCCCCTCTACCCCTACCTCTTCGGCATCGAGTAGTGGCGAAGCGGCTGGGCGACCTCGCCGACCTCCCGATCACCGAGCTCAAGGGAGTCGGCCCGGAGCGGGCCAAGGCACTGGCCGCCATCGACGTCACGTCCATCTTCGATCTGCTCACGCACTACCCGCGTCGCTACATCGACAAGACGAAGCAGTCGTCGATCCGCGACCTGCGCGTCGACGAGTCGGCGTGGGTGTTCGGCCGGGTCCGCTCTTCGGCCACCGTCCCCGGGCGGGGGCGGGGCAAGGCGCGCACCGAGCTCCGGATCGGCGACGGATCGGGCTACCTGCGGATCACCTTCTTCAACCAGCCGTGGCGCGCCCGGCAGTTTCCCGAGGGCTCCGAGGCGATGTTCTTCGGCAAGGTCACCGACTACCGGGGGGCCAAGCAGATGGCCAACCCGGAGATCGACCTGCTCGACGAGGAGGACCGCCTCCAGATCACTGCGCTCTACCCTCAGTCCGACAAGCTCCGCCTCTACTCCAGGGACTTCCGCGGCTGGGTGGCCGAGTCGCTGCGGCGCTCCCTGGAGCTGGTGGAGCCGCTGCCCACCTGGGTGCTGGACGAGCACGACTTCGTCAACCGCACGGCC
>JBDSUN010000305.1:0-5080 GCA_039927735.1 Acidimicrobiales bacterium
GCTGCTCCGCATCGAGGACACCGACACTGAGCGCAACCGCCCGGAGCTCACCCAGAACATCCTCGACATGCTCGGGTGGCTCGGCCTCCGCTGGGACGGCGAGCCCGTCCACCAGAGTGAACGCGCCGCCCTCTACGCCGGCGCCGCCGAGCGCCTCCTCGTCGCCGGCCGGGCCTACTGGTGCGACTGCACCGCCGAGGCGACCCAGGCCCGGGCCAAGGAGCGCGGCGGCCCGCCCGGCTACGACGGATTCTGCCGAGACCGCCAGCTGGAACGAGGTCCCACAACGGCTCTGCGCTTCCGCACCCCTGACGAGGGCGCCACCACCTTCGACGACATCGTGCGCGGCCAGGTCGCCGTCGAGAACAGAACCCTCGAAGACTTCGTGCTGCTGCGCTCCAGCGGCACGCCCACGTTCCTCCTGGCCAACATCGTGGACGACGCCGACATGGGCATCACCCATGTGGTGCGCGGCGAGGAGCACGTCAACGGCACCCCCAAGTACCTCTGCCTCGGTGATGCCCTCGGGCTCGCCTACCGGCCCGTCTTCGCCCACCTCCCGGTGCTCGTCAACGAGCAGCGCAAGAAGCTGTCGAAGCGACGCGACTCGGTGTCGGTGCAGGCGTTCAGGGACGAGGGCTACCTGCCCTCGGCGATGGTGAACTACCTCGCCCTGCTCGGCTGGGGTCCCAAGGACGGGATCGAGGTGCGGCCTTTGGCGGAGATCCAGGAGCAGTTCCGCTTGGAGGACGTCGGCTCGGCGCCGGCCTTCTTCGACGTCAAGAAGCTCCAGCACGTCAACGCCGAGCACCTGCGGGCACTGCCGGTCGATCAGTTCCTCGACGAGAGCCGTCCGTTCCTCGAGCACGGAGACGCCATCGGGGTGCTGAGGACCGTGGCGTCGCTCGTGCAAGAACGAGTGCGGCTCCTGTCCGAGGTGGAGCCGATGATCGCGTTCCTGCTCGACGCCCCGTTGGTGGTCGACGACGACGCGTGGACCAAGACGATGGTCAAGGGGAAGGCGGCGCCCGAGATGCTGCGGGCCACCATCGAGGCGCTGGTCGGGCTCGAGCCGTGGGATGCGGACGACATCCGTGGCGCCATCGAAGGGGCGGCCGTCACGGTCGGGCTCGTCAACGCGGAAGGCCATGCCCAGCTCAGCAAGGCGCAGGGTCCCGTTCGGGTGGCCACCACTGGTCGGACCGTGGGGCCGCCGCTCTTCGAGTCGCTGGAAGCCCTGGGCAAGGAGCGCACCATCGCTCGGCTTCGGGCGGCGAGCGCCCGGTTGTGACGTCACCGGCTCCATCGCGACGCTGGCGTCGGCGCGTGCTGCGCGGGGCGTTGCTGGTGGCGGTGCTGATGGTCGCCTACGTCGGCATCACCTTCGTGCAGGTGTACCGAGCCAGTCGGCACGACGGTGCCGGGCAGGCCGATGCCGTCGTCGTGCTCGGGGCGGCCCAGTACGACGGGCGTCCCTCTCCGGTGCTGCAGGCCCGCCTCGATCGCGCCCTCGAGATCTACGAGGCCGGCCTCTCCGAGCGGATCGTGCTCACCGGCGGGCGTCAAGAGGGAGATCGCTTCACCGAGGCCGCGGCGGGCTACAACTACCTGCGCGAGCGCGGCGTGCCCGACGAGCACCTCCTCAGGGAGGTCGACGGGGCCAGCACCTTCGAGTCGCTGGCGGCGTCGGCCCGCTTCTTGCGCGACCGTGGCCTGACCGCGGTTGTGCTCGTCACCAGCGACTACCACGCCTACCGGGTGGAGGCCGTGGCCGAGGAGGTGGGCCTGGACGCCACCGTCTCGCCGATCTCGTCGCAGCTGGGCCGAGGGGGGGAGCTCCGCCAGATCGGACGGGAGACGCTGGCGGTCGCCGTGGGGCGCATCATCGGCTACGACCGGTTGTTCCGGCTCGACCACGCCGTCAACGATTGAGCCCCGGGTGTGCGGCCCGTCTGGGCCGTTCGGTATGGTTGCGCTCCGCCCATTCGGGGGTGGTGTAATCGGTAACACAGCTGGTTCTGGTCCAGTCGTTGGGGGTTCGAGTCCTCCCCCCCGAGCCATGCAACGAAGCTCACCTGGGTGGTGGCCGACGGGTGGCGAGGAGCCCGACCCTCGCTGGTCGTTGGCCAACGAGCGCACCCTCCTAGCCTACCAGCGGACCGCCCTCGGCCTCCTCGTGGCCGGCTTCGCAGTAACCGGAAGCCACTCCGTGGCCGACGCACCGGCCTGGCTGGCCGCCATCGGGCTGCCGCTGATCGTCCTGGGAACCGCCGTCGGCCTCGTCGGCCGCCGTCGGTTCCTGATCGCCCAGGCGGCCATGCGGGAAGGCCGGCCACTCGGGGCCCCGAGCACAGCCATGTTCCTCCCCTGGGGGATCGCGCTGGTGGGCCTCCTGGGCCTGGTCCTCGGGATCGTGCAGCTCCTCGGGGTCGATTGAGCGGGTGCGTCGACGTGACCGCTCTGGCCCGGGTCGGGTACTCTCGTCCGCTCCTGAGCCTTGCCCCGTTCTTCTAGCGGCCTAGGAATCCGGCTTCTCATGCCGGCAGCACGGGTTCGAATCCCGTACGGGGTACCAACCGGGTCCGACCCGCCACTCGGGCGGGTCGGGTCTCGCTGGGCTGGTGTGGCTCGTGGTGGGGCGCGCGGGGTAGACCTGCGCCCATGCTGAGATGGCTGGCCCGCTTGCTGGCGGAGTTCGACGATGCCCTCGACTGGGGTGCCGAGCTCGACCTCGAGCCGGTCCTCACCGGCTGAGGTAGCCGTCGCCCAGCCCAGAGCCACGTACCGGGTGCAGCTGCACGCCGGGTTCACCTTCGACGATGCGGCCGACATCGTCCCCAACCACATGGCGCTGGCGGGGGCGGCCAACCTCGACGCCCGGCCCCGAGAGATGCAGGTCCCCACCGGTGCTCGCCTGGTCCTGGCCTCCGACCCTGAGGGGCGGCTCGGCGTCGACGGCCTACGGGTGCCGGTCGATAGCGTCGTCCTCTTGCGCACACCCGAGGAGCCAGCCGAACGATGATCGACGACCTCGAGATCTGGCCGGGGGCCAGCTACCCCCTCGGGGCCACCTACGACGGTGCTGGGACGAACTTCTCGGTCTTCTCCGAGGTGGCGGAGTCGGTGGAGCTGTGCCTGTTCGACGACGTCGATCAGGAGCGCCGCATCCCGCTCCGTGAGGTCGACGCCTTCTGCTGGCACAGCTTCCTCCCGGCGGTGGCCCCGGGCCAGCGCTACGGGTTCCGAGTCCACGGCCCGTGGGAGCCCAGCGAGGGTCACCGGGCCAACGCCTCCAAGCTCCTCCTCGACCCCTACGCCAAGGCCATCGAGGGCCTGCTCCACCCGCACGCCACCTCCTTCGCCCACGAGATCGGCACCGAGGACGAGCGCAACGACGACGACAGCGCCCCGCACAGCGCCAAGTCCGTCGTCCACAACCCGTTCTTCGACTGGTCGTCGGACCGGCGCCCCGATCGACCGCTGCACGAGTCGATCATCTACGAGGTCCACGTCAAGGGCTTCACGGCTCGTCACCCGGGCATCCCCGAGGGTCTGCGGGGCACCTACGGCGGCCTGGCCCACCCCGCCGCCATCGAGCACCTCACCGACCTCGGGGTGACGACGGTGGAGCTGCTCCCCGTGCACCAGTTCGTGCACGACGCCCACCTCTTCGACAAGGGCCTCACCAACTACTGGGGCTACAACTCGATCGCCTTCTTCGCACCCCACAACCAGTACGCCGCCAACGGCCAGCGCGGCGAGCAGGTCACCGAGTTCAAGGCCATGGTTCGGGCCCTCCACGAGGCCGACATCGAGGTGATCCTGGACGTCGTCTACAACCACACCGCCGAGGGCAACCACATGGGCCCGACGCTGTCGTTCCGCGGCATCGACAACGCCGCCTACTACCGGCTCGTCCCCGAGGACCACCGCTTCTACTACGACACCACCGGCACCGGGAACAGCCTGAACATGGCCCACCCGCAGACGCTGCAGCTCATCATGGACTCGCTGCGCTACTGGGTGACGGAGATGCACGTCGACGGGTTCCGCTTCGACCTCGCCTCCACGCTGGCCCGCCAGTTCCACGAGGTGGACCGGCTGTCGGCCTTCTTCGACCTCATCCACCAGGACCCGGTCATCAGCCAGGTGAAGCTCATCGCCGAGCCCTGGGACGTGGGCGAAGGCGGCTACCAGGTGGGCAACTTCCCCCCCAACTGGTCGGAGTGGAACGGCAAGTACCGCGACACGGTGCGCGACTTCTGGCGGGGCGAACCCGACACGGTGGGGGAGATGGCCTCCCGCCTCACCGGCAGCTCGGACCTCTACCAGGCCAACGCTCGCCGTCCCGTCGCCAGCGTGAACTTCATCACCGCCCACGACGGCTTCACCATGCGAGACCTCGTCTCGTACAACGACAAGCACAACGACGCCAACGGCGAGGGTGGCGTCGACGGCGAGAGCACCAACCGATCCTGGAACTGCGGCGTCGAAGGCGAGACCGATGACCCCGAGGTGCTGCGCTGCCGGGCTGCTCAGCACCGCAACCTGCTCACCACCATCCTCCTGTCCCAGGGCGTGCCGATGCTGGTGGCCGGCGACGAGCTCGGGCGCACCCAGGGCGGCAACAACAACGCCTACTGCCAGGACAACGAGATCTCGTGGCAGGACTGGGAGGACGTGGACGACGACCTGTTCGAGTTCACCAAGCGGCTGATCGAGCTGCGCCGGGCCCACCCGACCTTCCGGCGCCGCCACTACTTCCAGGGCCTGCCTATCCGTGGCTCGGTGGACCTCGGCTGGTGCAAGCCCGACGGCACCGAGATGACTGACGAGGACTGGGAGGACAGCCACTCCCGCAGCCTCGGGCTGTTCATCAACGGCGAGTCCATGGCCGACGTCGACAACCGGGGCCAGCCGGTGACCGACGACTCCTTCCTCCTCCTGCTGAACGCCCACCACGAGATGATCCCGTGGACCCTTCCTGCGCAGTGGCCGCGGCACTGGGAGGTGGTGCTCAGCACCGTCGGCGGCGGCCTCGAGGGCACCACCCCCGTCACGCAGCTCGAGGTCCCGGCTC
>JBDSUN010000306.1:0-11323 GCA_039927735.1 Acidimicrobiales bacterium
ACCAGTTCATGAACAACCTGAAGATCGACCTCGAGCAGGACGAGGTCTTCGTCTTCACCCCCAAGGGCAAGGTCGTCACCCTTGCGGCCGGCGCCACGCCCATCGACTTCGCCTACGCCATCCACACTGACGTGGGCCATGCCTGCATCGGGGCCCGCGTGAACTGTCGGCTCGTGCCGCTCGACTCCAAGCTGTCGTCGGGCGACGCAGTGGAGATCTTCACCTCGAAGGTGGAGGGGGCCGGTCCGTCGCGCGACTGGCAGCACATCGTGGCCACCCCGCGAGCCGAGGCCAAGATCCGCCAGTGGTTCTCTCGCGAGCGACGGGAGGACGCCATCGAGAACGGGCGCGAGGAGCTGGTCAAGGCCCTCCGTCGAGAGGGGCTGCCCGTCCAGAAGCTGGCTCAGGGCTCCTTCCTCGCCGACACCGCTCGTGAGCTGAACTACATCGATCTCGATGCCCTCTACGCCGCGGTGGGCGAGAGCCACGTGTCCGGCAAGGCCATCGCCGCTCGCATCGCCAAGAAGCTGCGGGAGGTCGATCCCGACAACCAGGACGACGAGGTGCTGCCCACGACCGTGCGCCAGCCGCGGCGCCCAGGCTCGGCCAAGCGCCCGCCGGCGGGCGTGCACGTCGAGGGGCTGGACGACCTGATGGTGCGGCTGTCGCGCTGCTGCACGCCGGTGCCTGGCGACGAGATCCTCGGCTTCGTGACGCGCGGGCGGGGGGTATCGGTGCACCGGGCCGACTGCGCCAACGCCGTTTCCCTGGCGGCCGGTCAGAAGGACCGGCTGATCGACGTCGACTGGGACGAGAGCCACGACGGCACCTTCGTGGCCGCCATCGAGGTCAAGGCCCTCGACCGGGGCCGCCTCCTTCGGGACGTGGCCGCCTCCATGAGCGACCACCACGTCAACATCCTCAGCTCCACGACCCACACCGGCTCCGACCGGGTGTCCAAGATGCGCTTCGAGTTCGAGCTGGCCGACCCCGGCCACCTCGACTCTCTCCTTGCCACCCTGAAGGGCATCGATGCCGTCTACGAGGCGTACCGCGTCGTGCCGGGACAGGGCGGTTAGCGCGTCGTACCCGGCTTCGCCACGGGGGTGTAGGCGGCCGTCTGCCCTGTCGACTCACCCTGCGTGTCGGTGCCGCCGAAGAAGACGATCTCCGATCCGGTCCACACCGCTGCGCTGAACCCGCTGGCACCCCCGGGGAGGAGCGGCAAGTCCTCCCATGTCGGATCTGCGCGGGGCAGGAGGATCTTCCACTCATGGGCGTACCAAGGGGTGCCCTCGGCCCGGAGCGAGCTCGAGTGGCTTCCCAGGGAGAACGTGCCGAGCGAACCGGCCCGCGGATCGATGACCGTGCCCTCCAGGCTCGAGTAGCCCTCGGCGGTGCAGACGACCAGCGCGTTGGCGGTGGTGCACTGCGCCGGCTCGCGCTCATCTGGGATGCCTGCGACCTCCGGGCCGTCCTCCCAGGTCCGTGACGCGATGTCGAGCACCGACGAGGTAATCGTGGCGTCACCGACTCGGATGGCGACCATGGTCTGGTCGTCGAGGGCTCCGAGGGCCGTCACGTCGGCGCCGAGCCCTGGGGCCGTCAGAGACTCCCAGGCGTCGGCATCGTCGTCGTACCACCACCAGCCGGCGGTCGTACGGGCCAGGACGCCTCGGGCTGACACCGCCACGAGCGTGTTCAGCTTGAACCCCATCGACTCGTCGGCCGCCGTGCGCGTCGTCCATTGGTCCTCGCCGGGGTCGTAGGCGAACACCTGGCCGCCGAGGGTGGCGGTGAGCACCTCCGAGCCCGTCCACTGGGCGCCGCTCGATCCCTCGGCGGTGGCCGGCGGCTCGGCCAGCTCCCTCCACCGGTCGGCGCGCACGTCGTAGCCCACCGCCGACGGGGCCGTGTCGCCGGCCTCGTCGATGCCGACCACGATGGCCTCGCGGCCGGTCCACACGGCCCACAGCGGCATGCTCAGGCCCTGGGGCGCGTCGGGGACCGTGCGCCAGGTGCCGGGGTCCCTGGGCGTGGTGGTGACCGTCGGGACAGGGGCGACCGTGTCCTGGCGGTCGTCCGTAGCCCGGCTCCGATCGATCACGACCAGGCCGGCCACGACGAGCATCGCGCTCACGCCGGCTGCCACCGCTGTCCGGGTGGTGCGCCGCCGCCCGGCGGCGCGCTGCGCGAGGTGGTACCCGTCGGTCGGCGCCGCGGTGCGCAGCTCGGCCCCTGCCTGTCGTCCCAGCCGTTCGAACTCGTCGTTCGGGTCTCCGGTTCCGTCCGTCCGCTCACTCATCTCCGGCACCTCCGAGGGCGCTCATCACCACACGCCGGGCGGCGGCGAGGTCGGACCGGACGGTCCCCTCGGGCATCCGCAGCACCTCGGCGATCTGCGCGCCGGTCAGGTCCGCGCCGAACCGCAGTGCCACCACGGCTCGGTGCCGGCTCGGCAGGGTCCGCACCACGGTCCAGAAGGCCACGGTGGTGGCGGAGGGCTCCGGTGTGGTCGGCTCGACGCGTCGCTGGCGTGCCAGGTATCGCCACTCGGCGGCCCGACGGCGCATCCGGGACCGGCAGGCGTTGACCAGCACGTGATGGCACCAGGCGCCCGGTCGATCGAGGTGGGACACTCGCTCCCAGCGGAGGAACGCTTTCACCATCGTGTCCTGCACGAGGTCCTGCGCCCCGTCACGGTCACCGGTGAGCGCCGCGGCGACGGCGATGAGGCCGGGGTACTCGCGCTGGTAGACGGTCTCGAAACCTGAGACCAGCGACACGTCGACCGTCGGCGGAGAGTCGACGATGTCCGAAGCCGTGGGCTCGATGGTCAAGGTCGCCAGGCCTGCTTTCGATCGCTCGCGTTGTGGGTCCACACAGCCTCACACGCATTGGGAGGGTGTTCCGTTGAGGAAGATCCTGGCGCCGGCAGGGCGGCTGGTTCTCTCGGCATGCGCCACGACGCATCGCGTCCTCCAGCGAGCGCAGCCCGGACACGGAGGTCGACTCGGTATCTGCAGGTTTCACGCCCGCTCGAATCTGACCTGGGGGTTTTGCCGGTGAGCACAGCGCACATCGGGATGTAGACGAGGCGTACCGCGTGGCGCCTGGCCAGGGCGGGTAGCGGACAGGCGGGTGCCTGTCTTCGGGCCGAGTTGTTCGGGGTGCGGTGGTTCTGGCGGCGGTACGGTGGCTGCGGGGTGGGGGGAGGCGTGGTGGTTGGTTCCGGGTTGGTTTTGATCCTGTTCACGGATCTGGTCGAGTCGACTCGTCAGCGATCCGACATTGGTGATGTCGCTGCCGATGAGTTGCGCCGGTCCCACTTCACTGGTTTGCGGGAGGCGCTGGCGGCGACGGGGGGGACGGAGGTGAAGACCATCGGCGATGCGTTGATGGCCTCTTATGTTGGGGCGGCGGATGCGCTGGCGGGGGCGGTGGCGATGCAGTGGTCGGTTGAGCGGCAGAACCGGCGGGGGAAGGGGCCGGCGCAGGCGATGCGGATCGGGCTCAGTGGGGGGGATGCTGCGTTCGAGGACGGGGACTGGTTCGGTACGCCGGTGATCGAGGCGTCGCGGCTTTGCGGGGTGGCCGATGGTGGCCAGATCTTGGTTAGTGATCTCGTCCGGGTTCTGGCCGGTTCTCGGACCGACCAGGAGGTCCGGTCTCTGGGTGTCCGCGAGCTGAAGGGGTTCCCCGAGCCGGTGGCGGTGAGCGAGGTGGTGTGGGGCGCGGCGGTCGACGAGTCGGTGCTCCCGTTGCCGGAGGTGGTGGAGACGACACCGGTGTTTGCCTTTGCTGCCCGGTCGGTGGAGCTGGAGACGCTCCTGTCGGCTTGGAAGGAGGTTTGCGAGGGCGACCGCCGTTTGGTGTTGGTCTCGGGGGAGCCTGGGATCGGCAAGACGCGGCTGGTGACCGAGGTCGTCCGGATCGCCCATGATCAGGGGGGGACGATCATGTGGGGGCGCTGCGATCCGGAGTTGGGGGCGTCGTTCGAGCCGTTCACGGAGGCGCTGCGCCGCTACACCAACACCGTCTCAGCCGGGCGCCTGCGGGGGGAGCTGGGCCCGTTGGCGGGGGAGCTCACCCGCCTGCTCCCGGAGCTGAGCGGGCGGGTGCCGGGCTTGGCCGAGCCGCTGCGGGCGGAGCCCGACGCCGAGCGTCACCGCTTGTTCGAGGCGGTCATGGACCTGCTGGCGGCCAGCTCGGACAACGCCCCGCTGGTGCTGGTTCTCGACGATCTCCATTGGGCGGACAAGCCGTCGCTGTTGCTGCTCCGTCACGTTCTGCGCTCGGTCACACCCATCCGGGTGCTCATCCTGGCGACGTACCGGGACACCGACCTCGATCGCAGCCATCCCCTGGCCGATGTCCTCGGGGACCTGCGCCGCGAGAGCGGAGTGACCCGCCTCGACCTCATGGGCCTGGACGCCCAGGATGTCGAACAGCTCATGGAGACCGCCGCGGGACACGATCTCGATGCTCCCGCGCTCGAATTGGCCCGGGCGGTGCATGCCGAGACCGAGGGCAACCCGTTCTTCGTCGGCCAGATGTTGCTGCACCTGGCCGAGTCCGGGCTGATCGTGCAACGCGGCGACCGGTGGACCAGCGACCTAACGCTCAGTGACGTGGGCATCCCCGAGGGGATCCGCGAGGTCGTGAGTCGCCGCCTATCCCGGCTGTCGGAGGTGGCCAACGAGGCGCTGAGCTGGGCGGCGGTGATCGGACCAGAGTTCGACCTGGGCATCGTCGAAGCGTCGGGCGGGCCATCGGGCGTCGAGCTGCTCAACGCCCTCGACGAGGCGACCCAGGTAGGGCTGCTCCGGGAGGTGGCAGGCGCGACCGGTCGCTACCGCTTCGCCCACGCGCTGGTCCGCTCGGCGCTCCACGAGGAGATCTCCACCAACCGCCGGGTGCGCATGCACTGGAGCGTCGGCGAGGCGATCGACGACCGGAGCCGGGGCGGCGCTGACGCCCACCTCGACGCCCTCGCCTACCACTACGGCGAAGGGGCGCTGGCGGGTGACCCGGCGCAGGCAGTCGAGGTGGCCCGGCGGGCCGCGACCAAAGCGACCACGGAGCTGGCCTTCGAGACTGCGGCCGGTCACCTCGACCGCGCCCTCGGCCTGCTGGAGCTCTTCGACCGACCTCCCATCGAGCTGCGCGGTGACCTTCTGCTCGACCTGGCCACGGCCCTCCGCAACGCCGGAGACCCCAGGCGGCGGCCCACCGTGTTCGCCGCCGCCGACGTGGCCCGGACCCTCGGCGATCCTCAGCGGCTGGCTCAGGCCGCCCTGATCCTGGCTCCCTTTGGCATCTCGACGGAGATCGGATTCGTCGGCGAGGAGGCCCTCGCCCTCTTCGAGGAGGCGCTCGCCGGTGTGCCCGAGGAGCCGTCGCCCGTGCGCGCTCGGCTGTTGTCCGCGATCGCCGTCGAGCTCCAGTGGGGAGGCGACATCGATCGCCGGAGGCGAGCCGCATCCGAGGCTCTGGTGATGGCCAGGGCCCTCGGGGACGGGCCCACCCTCAACGTCGTCCTGGCCACGGCCTGGACCACCCTCGACGGGCGCCAGCCCTTCGCTCGAGCGTGGTTCGAGATCCAGCAGGAGGCGCTCGAGGCGGCTGAGCTGGAGCACGATCCTGAGGGGTTGTTTGACGCGCTGGTCCATCTCATCGGGACCCAGGCGGCCCTCGGCGAGGTAGCCGCCGCCCAGGCCCGCTTCGAAGAGGCAGAGCGGATCGCCGACGGCCTCCGCCTGCCTCGCTTCCGCTGGCAGATCCTCAACCTGCGGGCCATGTTCGCCTCCCTCGCCGGGAACCTCGACCAGGCCGAACGCGACACCATGGAGGCCATCGAGGTCGGTCAGACCTCAGACCTGACCGAGTCGATGATCACGGGGTCGGCGGGTGGTCTGCTCTTCGCCACACACTACGATCGTGGGCGGATCGGCGAGATGGTCCCAGCGTTAGAGGACCTGGTCCGGACCCAACCCGGAGCCCCGATCTGGCGGCTCGGGCTGGCCTCCGCCCTGGCCCGAACCGGCCGTCTTGAGGAGGCCCGGGTGCTCTTCGACTGGTTGGTCGCCGACGACTGCGCTCGCGTGCCGAGCGACATCTACTTCCCGACGACCCTGTCGGGCGTCGGGAGGCTGTGTCTGGTGCTCGATGCCGACACGGCCGTGGCGGCGTCGGCCTACCACCAGCTGTTGCCCCATGCGGGAACCTGCAACTGGGGGCGCGTCGGAGTCTCCCGGCCCAACGACCTTGGGCTCGCCTGCGCTGCCTTTGTTGCGGGCGAGGTCGACCTCGCCGATCGCCACTTCACCGCCAATGCCGAACTGTGCGAGCGGATGGGCGCCCGACCCGAGCTTGCCTGGAACCACCACGACTGGGCCCAGACCCTTGCCACGCGGGGCCGCACGTCCGACGCCAAGGAGCACGCCGGTGCGGCGCGGTCCATCGCCGAGGAGATCGGCATGCTCGGCCCCGACGGCCCGATGCCCCTCATCCGGAGGCTCCTCGACGGCTGACGCTCCATGGACACGTCGCGTGAGTAGCAGGCGGAAGCGCGGCGCTGGAGGTGTCCGGGACCGTCCGTCTGGTTCGACTCGATATATGTGGCCGTTACGCTCGAATCTGACCTGGGGTTTCGGTGGTGAGCACAGCGCACGTTGCCAGGTAGACGAGGCGTACCGGGTGGTCCCTGGCAGGGCGGCTGACGGAGCGTGGGGTGCAGCCGGTCATGGATCCATCACAGGCGGTCAGAGGAGGCACCCCTTCATCGTGTCGGCGACGAAGCGGGCGAACTGGGGTCGGCTCCAGCGGCGCCGGGCGATGAGCAGGTCGTAGAGCTCCGGGGCGGTGCAGGTCCAGAGCACATCGCGCACCGCACTCGTTGTCATCCCGGGGCGGACATTTCCGGTGGCCAGCAGTCGGCGGGCGTTGTCGGTCATCCTGGCCAGATGAGAGGCTTCGAGCTCTTCGAGCAGTGCGGCGGCGTCGCCGTCGGTTTGTGCGGCGTCGCGCAGGAGCAGCAGGAGGGGCGACACGCTCGGTGACACCTCGGCCGCCAGCCGGCCCCACCCCTCGATGATGGCTCGGGCGTCGCCGGTCCGCTGGAGCTGATCGGAACGCTCCTCCGCCGGGACGGAACCGTCACCGCGGAGAGCGTGCTCGCACAGCGTGCGCGCGAGGCCCGCCTTGCCCCCGTAGGACTTGTACACCGTGGCCGCGGACACCTCCGCCGCCTCTGCGATCGACTCGACGGTGACGCCGCCATAGCCGTCCTCAAGAAAGCGGGAGCGCGCGATCGCAAGCGTCGCTTCGTACTGGCGCCGAGCCCGATCGCGTCGGCGCGTCGCGTCGTAGCGTCTGTCACCCTTGACGTCTTGATCCCCTGGGCCCATAGTGATATTGAATCTAGCCGACTAGAACGATTTGGAGCTACATGGACGATGGTGCCCGGCGAGCGGTGGTGGAGCGGCTGCGCCAAGCCGTCGACGCCCACGACATCGAAGCGGTAGTCAACTGCTTCGCGTTGGACTACAGGAACGTGACCCCCGCACACCCAGCGCGTGGCTTCGACGGGCAGCAGCAGGTACGCGCGAACTGGACCCGCATCTTCGAGGGTGTGCCTGACATCCAGGCAACAGTGCTCCGCACCGCAGTGGAAGGCCGCGAGGTGTGGTCAGAGTGGGAGATGCAGGGCACCCGTCGTGACGGCCTGGCCCACCTCATGCGGGGCGTGATCGTGTTCGACATCAACGACGACCGCGCCACCTCGGCGCGGTTCTACCTGGAGCCCGTGGACCAGGGCGACGAAGGGGTCGACGCCGCCGTCGGTCAGGTCGTTGGAGCCGAGGCCCCACGATGACCGCCACGGTGCGAGACACCCGGCCACCTCCCGTCGTCGTCCGCTCCCTCAACATCGTGCTGCGTTCGCTGCTGCGCAGCCCGCTGGGCCGCTTCGTCGATGCTCTCGTCCTCCTCGAGTTCGAGGGTCGCCGCAGCGGCCGCCGCTACCGCATTCCCGTCGGATCCCACGAAACGTCAGCCGGCCGCGTGGTGTTCACCCCGGCCGCCTGGCGTGCCAACTTCACCTCAGGCGCGCCCGTGCTCGTACACCACCGGGGCCGATCGCAACGGATGCAGGGCGTCCTAGTGGACGATGCAGAGACAACTGCACAGGCGATCGATCACGTCCTCGGATCCGGGGCCTCCACCAGGTTCCTCGCCCTCGATGTGACACCGGGGCACCACATCACAGCGGCAGAGGTCGATGAACTCGGGTGGGCCGAGCTCAGGCTCACGCCCCTGATGGACGACGAGGCCTACCAAGTCGTCCCGGGTTAGCCCGGCGCGCCTGAAAGATCGCCCGAACTCCTCGTGGCAAGGTCCCCAGGTCGACACTTCACGCGGCGAAGCCGTTCCCAAGGATGCCCCCGGCGATCAACTCGATAACTCGCGCCAGTACGCTCAGCGGTGACATGGGTCAATGCAGGTGAGCACAGCGCACAATCCCAGGTAGACGAGGCCTACAGGGTGGTGCCGGGGCAGGGCGGATAGTCCATGAATCGGGTCTGACGGTCCCTGACTCCCGACTGACGCCCAGCGCAGTCGGCCAGGGTGGTGGAGTCGGGCGGCCTCGCGGACGAGTCGTTTCGTGGTTGTTCATCACTTGGGCGGATCGGTTCGTAGCGCTCGCCGGTTGGACCGGCCATGCATACACAGAGAGTTTCGAGGCTGGAGTGCGTGGTCGGTGTGGCGTTGATCCTGGTGGCGATCGGTCTCGTGATCGCGGAGCCGGCGATCCTTGAGGCGCCGTTCGAGAACGCGCTCACCGCCTGGTTCGCGTTCGGGGGACTAGCGCTCGGAGCGTTCGTCTTCCTGGTGATGCTTCGGCATCAGGTACGTCCGCCGATCCGAGTGCTCGTGCTCGTGGTACCGGCGGTTGCCGTGTCGTTCTGGCTCCTGTCGCCGTTCCTCATCGACGTCGAGGTCTCCGATGAGTTCGTGACGTCGATCGCCGAGGCTCAGGGCGAGGTGGGCAAGGACGACCGTGACGAGGGCCAAGGCCGGGACCTCCGGGGCGGCGACGCCGGCAGCGGCGAGGAGGGTGCCAGCGCTCCCGTGGGCCCGACGACCAAGCCCGCCCCGCCCGCGCTGAGTGATCCGGGCTCGCCGACGTCGAATCCGCCGGGTGATCCGGTCTCGCCGACGTCGAATACGCCGGTCGCAGTGACGGCACCGCGGTCTGTGTCCGGCGAACCCTCCCCCGCCCCAGCGACGACGTCGACAACGGTGCCGAACGTCGTCGTCGATCCTCCGCCCGTCGTTCCCGCCGGGCCGCGTCTGCTCGGCGCCGGCTCGCTCTCGGGCTTGGCTGGCCACAGCGGAACCGGGCAGGCAGGGTTCTTCGAGCTGCCCGACGGATCCCTCGTGCTGCGGCTCGAGCAGTTCAACATCCAGAACGGCCCGGACCTGCATCTCTACGTGATTCCGGGCGCGGGCGCGACGCTACCGACGGACAGCTCGCTGTACCTCGGGCAGCTGCGTGGCAACGTCGGCGACCAGACCTACGAGCTGCCCCGAGGGTCGATCACTCCGGGCGACTGGACCGTGCTCATCTGGTGCAAGCCGTTCCGCGTCGAGTTCGTCGGGGGCACCGTGTCCGTGCTCGCGTCGTAGAAGCGGTCGAGTGCCGGGCGAGGGGAGCGGACGCCGGCGGCGGTGCAGCGGTGGATCGGCGAGGCGCCTGTCGCCAACCCCAGCGCGTCGAGGATGAAGGCGAAGACGAACGCCTCGTCCTTCCACGCGTCGTAGCGACCCGACGGGCCTTGGTGACCGGAGCGCATCTCGGTCTTGAGATAGACGTCCTTGTCGCTGGTCGAGGCCTCCCGCAGCTTCTGCACCCACTTGGCTGGCGCTCAGTACGAGACGCGCGGGTCGTTGAGCCCGCCAGTGGCGAGGATGGCGGGGTAGGCCTGTGGTCGCACGTTGTCATATGGGCTGTATCACTTTCATGTACGCGTAGGGAGGGGGTGTCTCGAAGGCACCCGCTCCCTCGCGTCCAGAAGCCTTGCCGCCCCACGGCCGCGCCGGTCGACGGTTGTTCGACCCGGTATACGCGGGCCTGACGCTCGCCGCTGACCTGGCGATTCGCTGGTGAGCACAGCGCACGTTGCCAGGTAGACGAGGCCTACCGAGTGGTGCCAGGGGTAGGCGGCTAGGCGGTCGGGCGCAACTCGGATCGGCATCCTTCCGCCGCAGGAGCGAGCCCATCGGGTACCTTGCGGGAGTCCGGCCCGGGTGCTGTGCGAGTCGCCGGGGCAACCGCAGCAGGAGATGATGGAATGGGCGGGCGCACGAGGGTGGTGGGCGTGGCCGCGCTGGTCGCAGGGAGCCTTGTCGGAGGACCGCTTGCGTCGAGCGCAGGAGCAGCCTCGCCGCCGGTCTCCTTCGCTCCTCCGGCGACGTACACGACTGGTGACGGTCCGGGGGCTCTGGCGGTGGGAGATCTCAACGGCGATGGGATCGCTGACGTGGTCACGGGCAACTTTTTGGGAACGGTCTCGGTGTTGCTGGGGAACGGCGTCGGCGGGTTCGGTGCCAAGACCGATCACCCCATCGTAACGGAGGCCTCTTCCGTGGTCCTGGCCGACCTGAACGGCGACACGTTCCTCGATCTGGTGGTCGGCCAGACTGATGGAGCCGGCGTGCTGTCGGTGCTCTTCGGCGACGGCACCGGTGACCTCTCCGCCCCGACCGACGTCGCTATCGGGGTCTTCGCCTCGGTGCAGGTGGCGGACATGGACGGTGACACCATCCCCGATCTTGTGGCCGCGCGGTTGTACTACGACGAGGTGTCCGTGCTCCTCGGCGATGGGCTAGGAGGGTTCGGTAGCCCGACGAACTTCGCCACCGGTGACTACCCGACCGCGTTGGCGGTGGCCGACGTCAACGGCGACAAGTTCCCCGACGTGGCGACGGGGAACCTGTTGGCCGACACGTTGTCGGTGCTGCTCGGCGATGGTGTCGGAGGTCTGGAGGCAGCAACGTTCTTCGTCAGCGGCGACGGGCCCAATTCGGTGGCCGTCGCCGATGTGAACGGTGACGCGCGACCCGACTTGCTGGCCGCCAACTTAGATGCCGCTTCGGTGTCGGTGCTCCTCGGTGACGGGTCCGGAGGCTTCGGTCCGAAGACCGACGCCGCCACCGGCGATAGGCCGTACGCCGTCAAGGTGGCGGACCTCAATGGCGACTCCCTGCCCGATCTCGTCACCGCCCACCTGCAGTCGAGCAGCGTGTTCGTTCTGTTGGG
>JBDSUN010000307.1:0-7382 GCA_039927735.1 Acidimicrobiales bacterium
CACGACGGTGGTCACGGCGCGGTTGCTGTCACCGGGGGAGTTCGGCCTCATCGGCCTGGCGCTCACGCTCACGATGTTCCTGGACCTGCTGAACGATTTCGGTCTGACGACGGCCTACGTGTACTTCGCCCGAGATCGCGACGACGACGAGGTGGCGAACACGGCCTTCGGCTTGAACATCGCCATCGGTGTGGCGCTGACGGCGGTCACCATCGCCGTCGCTCCGCTGGTGGCTGACTTCTACGAAGAACCGAAGGTCACCGCCATCCTGGTGGCGCTCTCCGCCAACTACATCCTGATGAGCGCCGGCGCGATCCATGACGGGCGGATGCAGGCTCGGCTCGACTTCCGCCGGCGCTTCTTCGCCGAGCTCGGCCGGGCCGCCAGCAAGGGAGCCGCGACGATCGCACTGGCCATCGCGGGGCTCGGGGTGTGGTCGCTGGTGCTCGGCCAGATCATCGGCGTGGCCGTGTCCAGTGCCTGCTTGATCGTCCTCGAGCGGTGGCGGCCTCGCCTCCACTTCGACCGCAAGCTGGCGGGGGGCATGCTCCGATACGGGCTCCATCTGCTGACGCTCGGGTTCGTGGGCCTCGCGGCTGCCAACGTCGACTACATCTTCATCGGTCGCCGGCTCGGAACCGAGGCACTCGGGTTCTACACCCTCGCGTTCCGCCTCCCGTCGCTCGCCATCAGGGGGACGAGCTCCGTTGTCAGTCAGGTTGCCTTCTCCGCGTACGCCAAGCTGAGCAATGAGCCCGCCGCGCTGGCCCGCGCGCTCCTCGTGTCGCTGCGGATGATGGCGATGTACACGGTGCCGGTCGCCCTCGGCATGGCCGTGATGGCTCCCGAGGCCATCGAGGTGCTGTTCGGTGGCAAGTGGGAGGCGAGCGGCCAGCTCCTACGGATCCTCGCGCTGCACTCGCTGCTCACCGTCGTCGTCTACAGCGCCGGCGACGTGTACAAGGCCGTTGGCCGTCCGGGCCTGTTGACGCTGCATGCGCTGGTCAAGCTGGCCGTGGCCGTACCACTGCTGTGGTTCGCGTCCGGTAGGGACCTGCAAGCGGTGGCGTGGGCGCAGGTCGTCATTGGGGCGGTAAGTGCCGTCGTCCAGCTGGTCCTACTTCGGTCCGTGCTCGGCATCGGGCCGAGGATGGTGGCACGAAGCCTGATCACCCCCATCGTCGCAGGCGCGGTGATGGCGGCCACCGCCTACGGCGTCACGCGATGGTTCGACGACGCCACCGACCTCACCCGCCTGGTGATCGGACTCACCGTGGGCGTCGTCGCCTACGCCGCTACCGCCTGGTGCGTGGATCCGACGGGCACCCGCCAGACCGTGGGACTGTTGCGGTCCGGCCGATCGACCAAGGAAGCCGTCTGATGAAGCCCATCCCCAAGCGGGTCCGCCGACGTCTCGTGGACGCCTCTCGAACGGCCGGCGCATCTCGCCTCGCGCGCCACCTCGTGAGAACGGTGGGCTGGCTCGATCACAACGCACCACCGTCCCTCACCATCCTCACCTACCATCGGGTCGCCGCCGTCGATGCCGAACCAACCCTGGCGCCGACCATGCTGAGCGCGACGCCCGAGGAGTTCGACGACCAGCTGGCGATGGTCAGCGAGCTGACCACCCCCGTCACGATCGGCCAGGTCCGGCAATGGGTGGATCATGGCGTGGCGCTCCCCCCGAGACCGCTGCTCGTCACCTTCGACGACGCCTATCGTGGGTTCGCCGAGGTGGCCTGGCCGAGGCTGCGGGACCGCAGGATCCCTGCGGTGATGTTCGTGGCCACCGCCTACCCCGACCACCCTGAGCTCTCCTTCTGGTGGGACGAGGTCTGGCTGGCCATCTCCACCGGCGACGAGCATCGGGTCCGGGCGGTGCTCGCTGACGCGGGCGTCAGGGACGTCCCTGTGGGCGATGCCGTCGTCGCCCTCAAGGCCACGCGGGATCGTCTCTGGCAGATGTCGCCGAGCGACGCCGAGTCGACCGTTCGGCGCCTGGCGGAGGAGTGCGGCGGCCAGCCATCCAGGGGGGCGGTCATGGGTTGGGACTCGCTCCAGCAGCTGGCGTGCGAAGGACTGGCCGTCGGCGCCCACACGCACACCCATCCGTTGCTCACCAAGCTCGGAACCCCGGCGGCCCAGCGGGAGATCCGACAGTCCATCGACCTGATCGCCGAGCACGGCTTCGATGACGCCGACGTGCTGGCCTATCCGGGTGGCGATCACGACGACCGGATCCGTGCGGTGGCCAGTGCCTCCGGGTGCGCGATGGCGATGACCACCACCCGTGGCGTGAATCGGCTGCGGGACGCTGACCCGTTGCGTCTCCGGCGGATCAACGTGGGGCGAACCACCTCGCCAGCGGTGCTGGCGGCGGAGCTGGCCGGCTCTCTGGCCAGGTCCGATCGCTGGGCCGGCCCATGACGGCGCCGGCCGATCTCCGAGTGGCCTACACCATGTCCCGCTTCCCGAAGCTCTCCGAGACGTTCGTCGTCGACGAGATGCTGGCGGTCGAAGCGCAAGGGATCCGGATCGAGCTGTTCCCGCTCGTGCGCGAGCAGGAGGAGCTCGAGCAGCCCGACGCCGCTCGTCTGGTCGCCCGCGCACGGTTCCAGCCGTTCGTCTCCCCGAGCATCCTCGCCAGCGTCGTTGCCTGGTTGGTCGAGGACCCCCTTCTCGTTGCGAGGACGGTCGCGGAAGCGCTACGAGGCGTAGCCGGCAGCAAGAAGTTCACCCTCGGCCTCCTGGGCATCCTTCCCAAGACGCTGCACAGCGCCCGGCTGATGCGACGTTCGGGCGTCGACCACATCCACGCCCACTTCGCCCACCACCCCGCGCTGTCCGCCCTCATGATCCACCGCCTTACGGGGATCCCGTTCAGCTTCACCGGTCACGGCCACGACATCCAAGTCGACCGGCGCATGCTGTCCGAGAAGATCGCGGCCTCGGCCTTCGCCGTGGCCGTCTCGGAGCACAACCGCAGCCTCATGATCGAAGCCTGCCCCCACCTGGCCCACAAGGTGACGGTGTTGCACACAGGCGTCGACCCCGTCGCCATCGCCCCGAAGGCTGCCTCGGACTGGGCAAACGGGCGCTGGTTCTCCGAGGGGACACGGGTACTGGCGGTCGGCCGTCTCGAAGAGGTCAAGGGCCATCGGGTTCTGTTGCAGGCCCTCGCCGAGCTCCGATCGGCGGGCGAGCCGGTCCAGGGCATCCTCGTCGGCGACGGGCCGGAACGGCGATCCCTGCTTCGACTCCGCCGAGCGCTCGGTCTCGAAGGCTGCGTGCAGATGCCGGGTTCGATGACCCGTCCGCAGGTCATCGACCTCATGCGGAGCGCCGACGTCGTCGCCGCTCCCAGCATCCCGACCGCCGACGGCCGTCTCGAAGGGATCCCGGTCGTGCTGATGGAGGCGATGAGCGTCGAGACGGCGGTGATTGCCAGCGACCTCCCTGGCGTCCGAGAGCTGGTGCCTGGTGCCGAAGGCGTCCGCGTTCCTCCTGGTGACGTCACCGCCCTCGCAGAGAGCTTGACGCGCCTCGGGCGGGATCCTGGGCTGCGCACTCGACTCGGCCAGGCCGGTCGGCGCCGGATCGAGCAGCGGTTCGACACCACGACCACCGCGGAAGCCCTCGCCTCCCGCTTCGAGGCCTCGTCTGCCCGTCGATCCTCCCGACCTACGGGGGCCCGTCGCCCAACGCGCCGTAGGCCATCGCCCCCGCCGTCGTGACGGTGAAGTCGCCGGAACCGGGGTCGACAAAGCCCGGGTCCAGCTCGATGTTTCCGCCGCCGTCGGTCAGCCCCGCCTCCTCGTCCACGCCGTCGGTCGCCTCCCAGTAGACGTTGTCGCGCGCCGAGTTCCCCGACCCGTTGAGCTCAAACGCAGTGACAGCTGCCTCGCCATCGTCGGGCCTGACCATGATGTTGCGATAGACGACGTTGCCCGAGGAATCGCCGGAGAACCGGACGTTGGACGGACCCCCGTTGTCGTAGAAGGTGTTGTACCGGATGACGATGCGATTGCTTCCCGGCTCGTCCGATGACCCTGGCCCTACCTTGACCCCCCGACCGTTGGGGCTGCCGGCCAGCACGTTCCGCTCGATGACCCCACCCTCGTTGCCGCTGGCCACGTAGATGAGGTGGTCCTGGTTCTCGTCGTTGGTGGGCACGGTGTCGTGCACGTAGAGGTGATCGAGCCGGAAGTCAGTGGCGCCCTCGTCCACGTTGATGGCCGAGAACGACTCCGCCCCCCAGACCTCCGCCTCGGTGAAGCGCCAACCGGTGCCGCCGAGGAACTGGACCATGTGATCGTCGTCCGAGTTGTCTGAGGACCAGGTGACGTTCACGCCGCGAATCGTCCAATGATCGGCCCCCGTCAGCGAAAGGCGACCCTCGATGACCGGCCGCGCTCCAGGGCTGGCGCTCACCTCGATCGGAGCGTCGTGGGTCCCCGGCCTCAGTACGTCCCCTGGGAGGCGGATCTGCTCGCGATAGGTCCCGTCCTCGACGATCAGCGAATCGCCTGGCCGGAGCTGCTCCAACGCGTGCTGCAGCGTGGCAAACGGGGCCTCCGATGTTCCCGGGTCATCATCATCTCCGGACGGAGACACCACCAGCTCCTCGGTACGGCTCGGCAGGTTGGACGTAGAGGACGTGTCCGCCACCTGCTCGTCGGTCGTCTGCACGGGCGAGGGGTCAGAGCTCGTCGGCTCGTCGAGGCTCACGATCGTCACTGCAGCGACGCCGGCGACCAGGACGCCGGTCAGGACTGCGACCACGACCGAGGGGCGCACCCTGGGGGTCACGGAGTGGACTCGTCGAGTGCATCGCGGGGCGCGCCTGCCGACTCCCACCGGGTGACCCGGACGCCGGTTGCGGTGTTCCACAGAGCGTGCATCGTTGCCGCCACCGACAAGCACGCGAACGTCGGTAGCGAAACGATGGGGTTCTTGCCCAGGCGCTCGGGCCCGTACCAGCCGACCGCCGCCAGCGACACGAACGAGACCGATCCCGCAGCCACGGCCAGGCTCGGGACCGATCGGCGGGGAGCGGCCAGGCTGGCGGCGGCCGAGACGAGGATGGCGGGAGCCGTCAGTCGACGGAAGACCTTTCGGGAGAGCAGGGACGCACTGTAGAACCCATGACGAGGTGACAGGAGCGGCCGGCGGAGCCACACGGCCCGCAGACCACGCGTCATCACCCTGACCTTGCGGGCATACTCGTCCCGGGGCGTCGCCGCTGCCCATTCGGTCACCACGGCCTCCGGAGCGAAGACCAGCCGGCCGCCCCCGAGCACCGCTCCGGTGGAGATGTAGAAGTCGTCGGTGACCCCCTCGGGAATCGTCGACACGTGCGTTCGACGGATGGCGTACAGCGCGCCAGTGGCCGAGACCGTGCTGCCGATCGCCGACTCGGCGGCCTTCAACATCCGGTCGAAGGCCCAGTGCGCCCGTTCGCCGGCGGACCCCGAGTCGCCTCGATAGCGCTGGTCGCCCACGACCCCGCCGACGGCTGGGTCGGCGAAGGGTCGCAGAACAGCCGCAAGGGTGCCGCGCTCGAACAAGCTGTTGGCGTCGGTGAAGACGAGGACGCCGCCGGACGCAACCTCGACGGCCGCGGCGAGGGCGGCGGCCTTGCCGCAGCGTGGGAGTCGAAGGACGCGCACCGATCCGATCGAGCTGGCGGCAGCAGCCGTGTCGTCGGTGGAGCCGTCGTCCACGACGATCACCTCGACCTCCACGCCGTCGAGGTCTCCGTCCAGGACCGAGCGCAGCTTCTGGGCGAGGACAGCGCCCTCGTTGTGCGCCGCGACGATCACGGTGACGACGCCAGTCGGGTCCCCCGTCTGGTGCGGGCGGGGCGCGATGTGGCTCAGCGCCAGCGCCGTCAACGGGTAGCCGACGTAGGTCGCAGCGACGAACCCTACGGACCCACGGAAGGCCATTCGGCTGAGCGCGTCGACGCGCCGGCGTGCGGTTCGATCCGTCAAGGCGCCAGATCGTAGGTGCCCGCCGAGAGGGTCGTCGTTCGGGCGGATCATCCCCTGACGGTGGCCTCGGCCCAACCCCTCCCGAGCGCTCGATCTCAAGGTCGCCCTCGACGGGGTCGATGGTGCTGGTGCGTAGGGCTGCCTCTGCGCCCGTGCCGCAACTTCGCCGCCGCCCTCAGGAGACCCCAGACAATGCCGCCCTTCCAGCTCTCGTCTCGCAAGATCCACGCGCCTCGGACAGCACTGGCGATGGCCGCCTTTCTCCTCGCCGCGCTGCTCCTACCGGTTGTCGCCCGGGCTGAGTCAACCGGCCGAACCCTGTCCGTGGCCACCTGGGGGTCGGACACGGCCGCCGGGACGGTCGACGCCCCGTACCGAACGCTGACCCATGCGATGACGCAGCTGGCCCCGAGCGACACGCTGCTGGTCCGCGGAGGTACCTACGACGAGCGGGTGCTGCTGTCGGCGTCCATGACCGCAAAGGGGACTGCGGCAAGGCCGGTCACGGTGCAGGCCTACCCGAACGAGCGGCCGGTGATCCGGGGTCTCCTCAAGCTGAGCGGCGCCGACTTCTGGACGGTCTCCGGCATCAACGTGACGTGGTCGACGGCCAACACGGCGAGCGAGCACATGGTGCAGTTCTGGGGCGGTGTCGGTTGGCGCTTCACCAACGCCGAGGTCTGGGGCGCCAAGTCGTTCTCGGCGGTCAACGTCGACGACGGTGCCCGTGACTTCCAGCTCGACCACCTCTACGTCCACGACACCTACAAGACGAACGGTCTCAACCAGGACCACCTGATCTACGTGGCGAGCAACAACCAGGACGGGGTCATCGAGCGCAACGTGCTGGTCAACAGCCTCAACGGTCGAGGTGTGAAAGTCGGCGCTGGGTCGCTGTCCACCCCGGCGAGCGACCGCATCACCATCCGGTACAACACCTTCGTCAACAACCAGGGTCCGGCCAACGTCCAGTTCTCGGGCGACGCCAGCGGCAACTCGGTCTACGGGAACATCATGGTTCGACCTCACGCTGGTGAGTCGGCGGTGACGACCTACGAGCTGACTGGCACCGGCAACGTCGTGTCGAACAACATCGCGTGGGGCGCCGAGGGCGTGCTGAACGCCACCCAGAACCTGGTCGACGGCGGAGGCAACTCGATGATGGATCCGGGCTTCGTCGACGAAGCCGCCGGCGACTTCCGACCGACCAACAGCTCGGCCTCCGGTTTCGGCGCCCACGCCCCGGGTGACACGCCTCCCGCAACCGTCCCGGTGACGACGACGGTTCCGCCGGTGACGACGACGGTTCCGCCGGTGACGACGACGGTTCCGCCGGTGACGACGACGGTTCCGCCGGTGACGACGACGGTTCCGCCGGTGACGACG
>JBDSUN010000308.1:0-4102 GCA_039927735.1 Acidimicrobiales bacterium
GCCCGGCTCCGCATCATCACCACCGACCTCGAGGAGGTGACCGCCCACGCCCTGAGCGAAGTCATGTAGAACAACCAACGAGGCCGACGCAGTAACCGTCGCCTACACCACCTCCCGGGGCATGACCCCCAGCGATGTCGTGCGCCGGTCCCTGGCGATCACGGGGTTGGACCACGCCTTCACCATCGAAGACGGCTAGGTACCTGCCGAGTCGCTCCGCAGCTCGAACCACACGGCCTTCCCGCTGTCGCCATGCAAGGTGACGCCCGTGGAGGTGGCCATCGCCTCCACGATGTTGAGGCCACGACCTCCGATCTCGTCCACCGAGGTCTGCCGGGGTGTGGGCGGCTCAGGACTCGGGTCTGCGACGGTGACGCGCACCCCGTCTCCGAGGTTGTCGACTTCCACCGTGAACGGCTGACCGACGTGTTTGACGGCGTTGCTGGCCAGTTCGCTGGTCATGAGCACTGCCTCTGGTATCAGGTGGCGTAGCTCCCACCGCTCAAGCCGTTCTGCGACGAACTGGCGTGCCAAGCCGGGACTATCCGTGTTGGCGGCCAGTGGCATCTGTTCGGCCACGAGCCTCAGCTCCTGTCCCGGGATCGCTCGGCCCCGGCCTGCTGGGCTGCCCATTTGTCGGCCGGGACCTGCACGGTGATTTGCGGCTTCTCATGCATCTCGACCTCCTTGTGCCCGACGCCGGTTACCCGGAGACGACTGCATCGACACGCGCCAAGGCGCTTGACGCGACACGGCCCCCGGGGGTGTGTGCCGGAGGCCGTGCGCCTGGCGACAGACGCCAGAAGGCCGCTAGAGGAGCGGATCGCTCTAGCGGCCTTCCATGCATCGGCTCGCGCCACCCGGCAGATGAAGGCAACGTTCCGTACGGTCCCGCAACCGGCGCCGGGACCGCGGATGGCGGACGGTGAGAGGCGGCAGCCCGCCGCGGTGCCGTGGTGGCACACAGACACCGCGGCATCGGGTCGTGGCGGCGCAGGTCGCACGCCTCCGCAAGGGAAGCGAAGCCGTGGCCTCCTCTGCACCGGCGGTCTCTGGCGGTGACGCGCCGCTGTAACGGGCGGGCGCGACTCTGAGGGCCAACCAGCTACCCCGCATCCACCAGGAGACACGCATGTTCGTGACCGTCATCCACCGAATCCATGACCCCGAGGGCTTCCAGGCCGCCGAAGCCAAAGCCCTCGAGGCCGGGCTTCCATCCCACGTCGCGCTCCCCATCCACGCGGCCACGACCGCAAACGACCTCGGCGTCTGCATCTGGGAAGGCGAATCCGTCGACGCAGTCCGCGAAGTTGTCGAGGGCGCAGTCGGCGCTTGGGCCGACAACGAGTACTACGAGATGCAGGTCGACGGACTCGTCCCGCAACTGGTGCCCGGCTGAACCAGGCCGACCGTCATCGCCGAATGGATCACTCCTGTCACTCGCGCAACATCGGCCTCAACCCACCCCCGAGCCGCTCGGTTCACAGGCCAAGTGACTTGCCGATGATCTCCTTCATGATCTCGGTGGTGCCGCCGTAGATGGTGGTGATGCGGGCGTCGGCGTAGGCCCGGGCGATGGGGTACTCGGTCATGTAGCCGTACCCACCGTGGAGCTGCACGCACGTGTCGACGACGCGCTTCTGCAGCTCGGTGCACCACCACTTCGCCATGGCTGCCTCCTCGGCGGTGAGGGTGCCGTCGTTGAGGGCGAGCACGCAGCGGTCGGCGAAGGTCTGGGCGATCTCCAGCTCGGTGGCCATCTCGGCCAGGCGGAACCGGCTGTTCTGGAACGAGCCGATGGGCTGGCCGAAGGCGGTGCGCTCCTTGACGTAGGCAAGGGTCGTGTCGAGGGCCTGGCGGGCGGCGGCCACCCCGGTGACGCCGATGGAGAGCCGTTCCTGGGGCAGCTTCGTCACGAGGGATCGGAACCCGCCGCCCTCGTCGCCGAGGCGGTTGGCCACCGGTACCTGCACGTCGGTGAAGAACAGCTCAGCGGTGTCCTGGGCGTGCATGCCGATCTTGGCCAGGTTGCGGCCTCGCTCGAAGCCGGCCATGCCGCGCTCGAGGACCAGCAGGCTCATGCCGGCGTGGCGCTGCGACGGGTCCGTCTTCACCGCGGTGATGACGAGGTCGGCGTTGATGCCGTTGGTGATGAAGGTCTTGGATCCGTTGACGACGTAGTGGTCCCCGTCGAGTGCGGCAGTGGTGGTCATCGACGCCAGGTCGGAGCCGATGGCGGGCTCCGTCATGGCGATGGCCGTGATGAGCTCGCCCGAGCAGATGCCCGGCAGCCAGCGGGCCTTCTGCTCGCCGGTGCAGAGGCTGAGGAAGTAGGGCAGGCAGATGTCGTTGTGCAGGGTCCACCCGAGGCCGGCGGCGTTCACGCCCGCCCGCTGGATCTCCTCCGCGATGACGACGTTGTAGCGGAAGTCCGACACCCCGCCGCCGCCGGGCTCCTCGGGCGCCGCCATGCCCAAGAACCCCTGCGCGCCCGCCTTCTGGAACAGCGCACGGTCAACGATCCCGGCCTCCTCCCACGCCTCGTGCTGAGGTGCCATCTCCTTGGCGATGAAGCCGCGGACCGACTGCCGAAAGAGCTCGTGGTCGTCCTCGAAGAGAGTGCGCTCCATGCGGCCGACGGTAACGCGGTGGCCCCCCCGGGGACCTGGGCACGAGGCGGCGCTGGTGACCGCCACCATCGAGCCCTTCGGGTGGGCCAGCGACCTCCGCCCTGACGATCTGTCGGCGGCCGTGTGGATCTCACCAAGGCTGGTCCCTGCCGCTACCCTGACGAGCGCACGAAGGGGAGCTCGGAGTTGCCGGGCTGAGAGGGTGGCCCGCCAGAGACGGCACGCCACCGACCCACGAACCTGATCCGGGTAATGCCGGCGGAGGGAATCGGCTCATGGCAGCGCCCGGCGCGAGCAACACGGTGGTGGTGGTCACTGGTGGTGACCCCGTCGACCCGACGCACCTCCGCGACCTCCCACCCGGAGCGCGCGTGGTGGCGGCCGACTCCGGCATCGACCACGCCCACGCGCTGGGACTGGTGGTCGACCTCGCCATCGGCGACTTCGACTCCGTGTCGGCCGAGGGGCTGCTCCGTGCGCACGACGACGGAGCGACGATGGAGCGACATCCGACCGCCAAGGACGCCACCGACCTCGAGCTGGCCCTGGACGCCGCACTGTCGTTCGGGCCGTCGCACATCCACGTGCTGGGCGGGCACGGCGGGCGGCTCGACCACCTGCTGGCCAACGCGCTGCTGCTGGGCTCGCCCACCTACGCCGCCGCCCTGATCACCGCCCAGATGGGCGCAGCCCGAGTCACCATCGTGTGGGAGCGGGCCGAGCTCCATGGCCCGCTCGGCGACACCGTGAGCCTGCTCCCCCTGCACGGCCGGGCGACGGGCGTCCGCACCACCGGCCTCCTGTACCCGCTCGTTGACGAGGACCTGCTCCCCGGGTCGAGCCGGGGCATCAGCAACGAGCTCGTCGACGAGCACGCCCGCGTCACTGTCACCGCCGGCGTGCTGGCCGCCATCCAACCGGGGCGGCTCGACCCCAACCACCAGGAGATTCCCCGATGACCACCCTCCGCTCCTTGCTGCTCATGGGCCTCGTCCTCGGCTCGAGCCTGGTCGCCTGCGGGGACGACGCCGACAGCACCGCCGATGACACCGTCACCCTCCGATTGCTGACCCACGACTCCTTCGCGGTCAGCGACGGCGTGCTGGCGGCCTTCACCGAGGACACCGGCATCGAGGTGGAGCTGCTGCAGGGCGGCGATGCCGGCACCGTCGTGAACCAGGCCATCCTCACCAACGGCAACCCCCAGGCCGATGTCCTCTTCGGCATCGACTCGACGTTCCTGACGCGGGCGCTCGACGCCGATCTGTTCGTGCCCCACGAAGCCGCCGGCCTCGACCAGGTCGACGACGAGCTGCGGCTCGACGGCGACGGGCGCGTGACGCCGATCGACTACGGCGACGTGTGCCTCAACTACGACAAGGCCTTCTTCGCCGAGGCCGGCATTCCGGTGCCGACCAGCCTGGAGGACCTCGTCGATCCGCGGTACCGGGACCTGTTGGTGGTGCAGAACC
>JBDSUN010000309.1:0-4972 GCA_039927735.1 Acidimicrobiales bacterium
GCTCGTGTAGTTGATGGTGGCGGTGGCGTCCTCGTCCTCGTCGTCCCACGGCTCGGGGTCCGCGCCCTCCGGGTAGAGCTCAGCGTCGGTGTCCGTGCCGAGCGCCAGCCGATGTGCCACCGGCAGATGAGCGACTGACTCCGCCAGCTCCGGGTCGACGAGCAGCATCGAGGCTCCCGAGTGCTCGAGGATGTACTGGATCTCGGTGGGGGAGAGCCGGAAGTTGATGGGCACCAGCACCCGCCCGTGGCCGCTCACGCAGAAGAAGGAGGTGAGCAGTCGTCCGGCGTTCTGCGACAGCACCGCCACCCGCTCACCCAGCCCGATGCCTCGTGCGTCGAGGCCGGCCGCCTGGGCTCGGGCCAGCTCCCGCATTCGGCGGTAGGTGACCGGCCCGAGGCCGCCCCCGGGGACCTCGGGTTCGTCGACGATCCCGATGCGGTCGCCGTAGACGAGGGCGGCTCGATCGAGGTGCCCGCCGATGGTCATGGGGGTGCGCATGCGGCGGACCGTACCTGCTTGACTCCACCTCAGCCTGAGGGGGACACTGCCCGGGATGTCGATGACCGCCCAGGCCGTACTCATCATCGTGTAGCGCACGCTCCTCCCAGCGTGCGCTCTCAACCGTCCGCCTCCGGTGGGCGGTTTTTCCGTTCTAGAGGCAAGGGGTTCTCGTGGGTCACAAGGTCGGGGTCATCGGATGTGACGGGATCGGTCCCGAGGTCATCGCCGAGGCGCTCAAGGTCGTGCACGCCACCGGCGTGGTGCTGGACACCGTCGACTACGACCTCGGTGGGGCTCGCTACCTCCGCGACGGCACCGTGCTCCCCGACGACGTGCTGGAGGAGTGGCGGGGGCTGGACGCCCTCCTCCTCGGCGCCGTCGGCACCCCCGGCGTACCTCCCGGTGTCATCGAGCGCGGCCTGCTCCTCAGAATGCGCTTCGAGCTCGACCTCTACATCAACCAGCGACCCTTCACCTTCCCCGAGCGCGACATCGACATGGTCGTCATCCGGGAGAACACCGAAGGCCCCTACGTGGGCGAGGGCGGCACCCTCCGGAAGGGCACGCCACACGAGGTGGCCACCCAGGGCTCGGTCAACACCCGTCACGGCGTCGAGCGCTGCGTCCGCTACGCCTTCGAGCTGGCCGAGCGCCGGACCCGCAAGCACCTCACCCTCGTGCACAAGACCAACGTGCTCACCTTCGCAGGCGATCTCTGGCAGCGCACCTTCGACGAGGTCGCCGCCGAGCACCCCGACGTCGCCACCGCCTACAACCACGTCGATGCCGCCTGCATCTACTTCGTGCAGTCGCCGGAGCAGTACGACGTCGTCGTCACCGACAACCTCTTCGGCGACATCCTCACCGACCTCGGCGGCGCGGTATCGGGGGGGATCGGGTTCGCCTCGAGCGGCAACCTGAACCCAGCCCGCACGGGCCCGTCGATGTTCGAGCCGGTGCACGGGTCCGCCCCCGACATCGCCGGCCAGGCCAAGGCCAACCCGGTGGCCGCCATCCTGTCGGCCGCCCTCATGCTCGACCACCTCGGCGACGGCGATGCGGCCAACCGCATCCGCGAGGCCTGCGCCGACGCCGCCACCGCCGGTGGCTCCACCACCGAGATCGGCGACCTGGTCGCCGCCCACCTGTAAGGACCGCACCATGCCCATCACCCCCACCGAGAAGATCTGGATGAACGGCGAGCTGGTCGCCTGGGATGACGCCCGCATCCACATCCTCACCCACACCCTCCACTACGGGATGGGCGTGTTCGAGGGGATCCGCGCCTACGAGACCGCTGAGGGCCCCGGCGTGTTCCGTCTCACCCACCACATCGAACGGCTCTTCCGCTCCGCCCACATCCTCGGCATGGAGATCCCCTACACCGTCGACGAGCTGGTGCAGGCCACCAAGGACACGGTCGCCAGCACCGGGCTGCCCGGCTGCTACATCCGTCCCATCGCCTACTTCGGCTACGGCGAGATGGGCCTCAACACCTTGCCCTGCTCGGTCGACGTGTCCATCGCCTGCTGGCCCTGGGGCGCCTACCTCGGCGACGACGCCCTCACCAAGGGCGTCCGCATGAAGATCAGCAGCTGGACCCGCCACGACCACAACACCATGCCGCCGGCCGCCAAGACCACGGGCAACTACGTCAACTCCAGCCTGGCCAAGGTGGAGGCTCTCAAGGCCGGCTACGACGAGGCCCTGCTGCTGAACCCGCAGGGCTTCGTGGCCGAGTGCACCGGCGAGAACATCTTCGTGGCCCGCCACGGCCGCCTCATCACCCCGCCGCTGTCGGCCGGCGCCCTGGAGGGCATCACCCAGGACACGGTCATCCAGCTCGCGAAGGACATGGGCTTCGACGTCGTCTTCGGCGAGCTCACCCGCAGCGACCTGTACGTGGCCGAGGAGATGTTCGTGGTCGGCACCGCCGCCGAGGTCAGTGCCGTCGCCTCGGTCGACGAGCGCTCCATCCCCGCCCCCGGCCCGATGACCACCGCCATCGGCGAGGAGTACGGACGCGTCGTCCGCGGCCAGAACGACAAGTACAAGGACTGGGTCGAGCTGTGCCAGTAGACCGGCCGCTGCCGTCCTCCATCGAGATCTTCGACACGACGCTGCGCGACGGCGCCCAGTTCGAGGGCATCTCCCTCACCGTCGAGGACAAGCTGAAGGTGGCCGAGCAGCTCGACTGGCTCGGCGTCGCCTGGATCGAGGGCGGCTACCCCCAGGCCAACCCGAAGGACGAGGAGTTCTTCCGGCGCGCCGTCGACGAGCTCCACCTGGAGACGGCCACCTTGGTGGCCTTCGGTTCCACCCGACGCCCGGCCGGCAAGGTCGACGTCGACCCCACCCTGCACGCCTTGGTGAACGCCGGCACCTCCACCGCCTGCATCGTCGGCAAGAGCTGGGACTTCCACGTCACCAACGCCCTCGGCACCAGCCTCGAGGAGGGGGTGGCCATGGTGGGCGAGAGCGTGGAGTTCCTCAAGGCGGCTGGCCTGCGGGTGTTCTTCGACGCTGAGCACTTCTTCGACGGCTACAAGGCCAACGCCGAGTTCGCGCTGCGGATCCTGGAGGCGGCCGCCACCAATGGGGCCGACTGCCTCGTGATGTGCGACACCAACGGCGGCTCGCTGCCGCACGAGGTGCAGCACATCGCCGGGGAGGTGCACGCCTACTTCGGAGCCGACCACCCGCTGGGCATCCACACCCAGAACGACTCCGGCTGCGCGGTGGCCAACTCGGTCGCCGCCGTGCTGGGCGGGGCCACCCAGCTCCAGGGCACGGTCAACGGCTACGGCGAGCGGACCGGCAACGCCAACCTCATGACCTGCATCCCCAACCTCGAGCTGAAGCTGGGTGTGCGCTGCCTGCCCGAGGGTCGGCTCGAACGGCTCACCGCCGTCAGTCGGCACGTGGCCGAGCTGGCGAACCTGCCGCCCCACGCCGCTGACCCCTACGTCGGCATGTCGGCGTTCGCCCACAAGGGTGGGCTGCACACCTCCGCGCTGGGCAAGGCCGGTGGCGCCACCTACGAGCACATCGAGCCCGAGCAGGTGGGCAACGGCACGCGGGTCCTGGTGAGCGACCTCGGCGGACGGGCCGGCATGGTGATGAAGGCCAAGGAGCTGGGCGTGGACCTCGACGACCGCGCCGCCGGCCGCCTCTCCGAGGACCTCAAGCGGCTGGAGGCCGACGGCTACGTCTTCGAGGCGGCCGACGCCAGCCTGGAGCTGCTGATGCGGGCGGCCACGGGCTGGGAGCAGACGTACTTCACCGTCGAGGGCTACCGGGCCACGACCTACCACCGAGCGCCGACGGCCGCCGGCGCCGGGCCCACCATCGACACCGAGGCCACCGTCAAGCTCTGGGTCAACGACGAGCGCCTCATCGCCGTGGGGGAGGGCAACGGTCCTGTCAACGCCCTCGACCAAGCGCTGCGCCGAGTGCTCGTGGTCGACTACCCCCGTCTCGCCGACATCCACCTCACCGACTACCGGGTGCGGATCCTCGACGGGGTGGCCGACACGGACGCCGTCGTCCGGGTGCTCATCGACTCCACCGACGGTGACCTGGCGTGGACCACCATCGGGGTCTCCACCAACATCATCGAAGCGTCTTGGCAGGCCCTCACCGATGCCCTGGTGTGGGGGCTGCTCCACTCGGGTCGGTAGGTTCGCACCGTGGCCGCTCCCGAGCACGTCCCCGTCGATCGCAACCAGCCCGTCCGGGGCTACGAGTCGCCCCCTCGTCGGCCCCAGCCATGGCTGTCCGACCGCCCCGCCGAGGTGGTGGAGGACGGCCAGCCCCGGGGCCAGCGCCTCGGCAACCAGGGGCCCGACCAGGGCTACATGCTCTCGCTGGCCCGGCGCTTCGAGGGGAAGCTGACCTTGACGCCCGGCGAGCACGAGAAGGACGTCCTCGCCGGCGCCGTCGGCGTGGCCCTCAAGCGGGCATCTCTGTTCGGTCGGGCGCCGGTGGTGCACGACCTCACCATCGCCCTCACCATCTGGGGGTTCCTCGGCGACGCCCCCCAGGACCTCGTCGACCTTCGCAAGCCGCTCTTCGAGGAGGCGGGGCACCCGCACCACTACGCCGAGCTCCGTCGCATCGTTGACCTCGTCTCCGAAGGCGCGCTGCGCCAGACTCCCGCGCAGGTCACCGAGGCCCATCGCTCGGGCTGGCGTTCGCTGCTCGGCGAGCTCCCCGCCCGCCTCCACTGATCCCGGCTCGGCATCGGCCGACCGATACCCTCCGAGGGTGAGCTCCTCACCTCCGCGCCTGCGGTTCGCGCCCTCGCCCACCGGGTACCTGCACGTCGGCGGCGCCCGGACGGTGCTCTTCAACTGGCTGTTTGCCCGGCAGACCGGCGGCGAGCTCCTGCTCCGCATCGAAGACACCGACACCGAGCGCAACCGCCCGGAGCTCACCCGGAACATCCTCGACATGCTCGAGTGGCTCG
>JBDSUN010000310.1:0-2558 GCA_039927735.1 Acidimicrobiales bacterium
CCGTCGCACGTCCCGGCAGGGGGAGACGGCCGAGCGCACGTTCGTGCAGTCGAACCTGCGCCTCGTGGTGTCGATCGCCAAGAAGTACCAGGCGTCCGGGCTGCCGCTGCTCGACCTCATCCAGGAGGGCAACCTCGGCCTGATGCACGCCGTCGAGAAGTTCGACTGGCGCAAGGGCTTCAAGTTCTCCACCTACGCCACGTGGTGGATCCGCCAGGCCATCACCCGCGGCATCGCCAACACGGGTCGCACCATCCGCCTCCCCGTCCACGCCGGCGACACCTTGGCCCGCCTGCAGAAGGCCCGGGCCCGGCTCGAGCTGAAGTACGGGCGCCCGTCCACCCTTGCCGAGCTCTCTGCCGAGGTGGAGATGCCCGAGGACAAGGTCACCGAGGCCCTCCGCTTCGCCGCCGAGCCACTCTCCCTCAGCGAGCCCCTCCGGGAGGACGGCGACGCCGAGCTGGGCGACGTGGTGGAGGACCGCTCGGCCGAGTCGCCCTTCGAGGTGGCCGCCACCGCCCTCCTACCCGACGAGATCAACCGGCTCCTCGCCCCGCTCGACGACCGCGAACGGGAGATCCTGAAGCTGCGCTTTGGCCTTGACCGCGGCGAGCCCCGCACCCTCGAAGAGGTGGGCGAGCACTTCAACCTCACCCGGGAGCGCATCCGCCAGATCGAAGCACGGGCCATGTCGAAGCTGCGCCACCCGAGCAGCGACACCGGCGCTCGCGACCTCCTCGCCGTCTGACCGTTAGCCTGCGGGCATGAAGAAGCTCCTGCTCCTCGTCATCTTCGCTGCGCTGGCCTCCATTGCCGCCAAGAAGGTGCGGGAGCTGTAGCCCCGGCGGCCCGCCGCCAGAACCACCAGGCCCCCGCGGCCAGCGCCCCGGCCGCCACCGTGCCCCCGCCGATGGCGGCGTGCCTCGGCGCCGGCATCGGCACCCGTTCGCGCAGCGGCACCTCCAAGCGGTACTGCTCCACCCTCCACCCCCGGGCGCGTGCCGCGCGGGCCAGCTCGCGATCAGGGTTGACGGCAACGGGATGGCCGACCGCCGCCAGCATCGGGATGTCGGTGGCCGAATCGGAGTAGGCCCAGCAGTGGTCGAGGTCGAGCCCGTCCCGCTCGGCGACCTCCGTGATGGCCACCACCTTCTCCTCGGCGTAGACGTAGCGCTCCGTGCGGCCGGAGTAGCGGCCCTCCTCGTCGAGCTCGGCACGGGTGGCGATGGCCTCGTCCACGCCAAGGAGCTGGGCGATCGGAGCCACCACCTCCTCCGGTGAGGCCGACACGATGAAGACCTTGTGCCCCCAGCTCTGGTGGACGCGGATCCGATCGAGCGCCTCGTCGTAGACGATGGGCTCGATGATGTCCGCCAGGGTGTCTCGCACGATGTCGGTGATCTCAGCCTGGTCCCAGCCCATGGTCAGCCGCAGGACCGACTCTCGGAGCTTCTCCAGCTTCTCCGGCGACGCGCCCATCATCTGGTAGGCCAGCTGCCCCCAGGCTGCCCTGAGCATCAGCCGCCGGGTGAGCATGCCGGCCCGGTGCAGCGGACGGCTGAAGGCGACCATCGATGCCTTGGCGATGACGGTCTTGTCGAGGTCGAAGAATGCCGCGATGCGGGGGGCGTCGTCGACGGGAGCCACGAAGACGATGGTAGGGCGACCCCATCAGACCCCTTGTCGCCGCCGCACCAAGCCCCTACGGTCGCCTCGACGCCGGTAGCGCCCGCCGCTCCCGCCCTCGCTTCCCCCGAAGCAGTCCGCCGTGGCCATCCCGCGGCCGCTCCCTCGGAGGAACCCATGCTCGTCGCCTGCTGGTCGTCCAAGGGCGGCGCCGGCACCACCGTCGTCGCCGCCACCCTCGCCCTGCTCCTCGCTCGGCGATCCGAACGAGGCGCGTTGCTCGTGGACCTGGCCGGCGACGTCCCCGCCGCCCTCGGCCTGGCCGAGGTAGACGGGCCGGGAGTCGCCGGGTGGCTCGCCGCCGGGGTCGACGTGCCCCCCGATGCCCTCGCCCGGCTCGAGGCTCCCGCCCGAGCGGGCCTCGCCCTGCTGGGTCGCGGGCCCGGCCCTCTCGACCCGAGTCGGGGCGACGTCCTCACCGCCCTGCTGGCGGCCGACGCCCGGCCCGTCGTCGTCGACTGCGGCACCGATCCTCGGGGGGTCGCCCTCGATCTGGCGGCGGGAGCCACCCGTTCGATCCTCGTCACCCGGCCGTGCTTCATGTCGCTGCGCCGGGCGCTCGCGCTCCCCCTGCGACCGTCGGAGGTGGTGCTCCTGACCGAGCCCGGCCGCTCCCTCACCCGGCGGGACGTGGAGGACTGCCTGGGCGCTCCGGTGTCCGCCGAGGTGGCGGTGGATCCGCAGGTCGCCCGGGCGGTGGACGCCGGCCTCCTCGCCACCCGCCTCCCGCGGGGCCTGGCCAAGGAGCTCGGTCGTGTTGCCTGAACGCCATCGCGGCGCCATCGTCGACGCCCTCCACGCCCGCCTGCTCGTCGACGACCCGAGCCACACCACCGACCTCGGACGGGTGCGAGCAGAGGTGCGCCTCGAGC
>JBDSUN010000311.1:0-7456 GCA_039927735.1 Acidimicrobiales bacterium
CCCGGGCCACTCCTGATGTCGGCGCTGATCCTACTGGTGCATCCCCGGCCGACTCCAGACCGTTGTCGCTCTGGGTCGCCACCAGTCCGTCACCTCGACCCCGACGCCGTAGGCCACGCCCATGGCGTCGACGAAGCCAGCCAGGTCGCCGTCGCGCAGCGCTTCGGTGCCGTGCCGCCAGGCGGTGTCGTCAGTCGGCAGCGGCACCTCCCGCAGCAGCGCGGCGGTCACCTTCAGCGAGCTAGGCGTCAGTGCCGTGCCTGCGACCCGCTCCAGCAACCAGGCGCTGACCGCCGGAGCGGCCAGGGCAGCGGCCAGCGGCCACAGCCGCGCGGGGGGCGCCAGCACGACGACGAGGGGCACCCCAGGGACCCAGTCGCCCGTCTCGTCGACCGCCACCTCCACCACCCGGGTCTGCGTGGCGACCACGAGCTTCGGCACCCGGGTGCGCCGGACCCAATCCGCCGCCCGGCCGTCGAGGGCACCGACGTCGAGCACCGGCCGCTCCCAAGGCCGACGGCCGATCCGGGCCGGCCGCTCGCCCCAGGCACAGTGACCGAGATCGATCAGCCCGGTGGTGACGAGCGGCGCGCCATCGGGTCGATCGGCGGCTTCGTGCACGTGGTCGACCATCCCGTAGTACTCCGTGCGGAACGCCGCGGTGGTGGTCGCCTCGTCGGCGAGCGTTCGGCCGACGGACAGCCCCACCGGCGGCACCCCGTTGGCACGGGCCAGGTGACCACCCCAGCCATCGCCGTCACCGGACCCGCCCACCTCGATGATCGGGACGCACACGTCCACGGAGGCGTCGAAGCCCGGACCGTCCGGGAACCACACCTCGGCGAGCCGACCACGGGCTTCCACGGCTGCCCGCACACCGGCGGCATCCCTCGCCGCCAGCACCGACTGAGGCTGCAGCACCGCGGCCGTGCCGCCCGAGGCGACCAGCTCGCAAGCGAGGAGCAGGAAGAGGCTGGAGGTGTCGGTGTAGGCGCGCACGGCCGGACCGAACCGTTCCCGAAGTCGTTGGGTCGTCGGCGGCGGGCGCGTCGTCGGGGCGTCGAGCTGACTCAGGAACGGCGGGTTGCCGACCACCACGTCGAGGGGCGGCCAGCCGAGGTCGTCCACCAGCGCGTCGGCCACGGTGCATCGGCCGGCCGGCGGGGGGGCTCCGGCCCACAGCGTGAGGGCCACCTCCGTCGTGGCCACTGCCACGGCGTCGACGTCAGCGCCCCACAGCCGCCCCACCACGTCGGCCGGGTCCTCGCCGTGGGCGGCCAGGTGGCGGGCAGCGGCCAGCAGCAGCGCCCCACCGCCGCAGCCCGGATCGCCGATCGACGGTCGCTCACAGCCACGCAGCGCCCGACCGACCAAGCCGGTGGCCGTGGCCTCCGGGGTGTAGTGAGCGCCCTGCCGCCGACGGGCCGAGGGGTCGAACGAGGACTCCAGGAGCTCGCCCAGCTCTTCGGGCCGCCCGGGCACCGACTCCGCCGGTGGGCGCCCGCCGGCCAGCGCCCACAGGGCCATATCGTTCGCCAGGACCACCCCCATCGCCTCCGCCAACTCCGCCGCTCGCCGAGCCACGATCACGGCGCGCTGGTCGACCACGGTCGGACCGTACGCCGACTAGGAAGGGCGGATGCGCGTCGACAGCCCCCTCCTGACCCTCGCACTGGCCGAGGTGGCCGACGCGGCCCGGGCGATGGAGGCGGCCGGCTACGACGGCGCCTTCACCTTCGAGGGTCCCCACGATCCGTTCCTGCCGCTGGTCCTCGCCGCTGACGCCACCGAGCGGCTCGAGCTGACCACGGCCGTCGCCATCGCCTTCGCCCGCAGCCCGATGACCATCGCCGCCCAGGCCCACGATCTCCACGGGCTGTCCGAGGGCCGGTTCCACCTCGGTCTCGGCAGCCAGATCAAGCCCCACATCGAGCGGCGCTTCTCCATGCCCTGGTCAGCGCCGGCGGCGCGCATGCGAGAGCTGGTGCTGGCGGTGCGGGCCATCTGGGCGACGTGGAACGACCGGGTGCCCCTGCGCTTCGACGGCGAGCACTACACCCACACCCTGATGACGCCGTTCTTCGATCCGGGTCCGAGTCCGTTCGGCTCGCCGCCGGTGTGGCTCGGCGGCGTCGGCCCGCGGATGACCGAGGTGGCCGGCGAGGTGGCCGACGGCTTCATGGTCCACCCCTTCTGCACTGAGCGCTCCTTGCTGGAGGTCACCCTGCCGGCCCTCGAGCGGGGCCGGGCGCGAGCAAGCGCAGTCGCAACCCCGATCCGGTTGTCGCTGCCCGTGATGATCGCCACCGGCCCCGATGACGCCTCGTTCGAGGCGGCCAAGGGAGCGGTCCGCGCCCAGATCGCCTTCTACGGCTCCACGCCCGCCTACCGGGTGGTGCTCGACGTGCACGGCTGGGGCGACCTCCAGCCCCGGCTGCGGGAGCACACCAAGTCGGGCGACTGGACGGCCATGGCTGCCCTCGTCCACGACGACCTCCTGGAAGCGGTGGCCATCGTCGCTCCGCCCGACCAGGTGGCGGACCGCATCCGCCAGCGCTACGGCACGATGCTCGACCGGGTGGCCCTCAACGCCCCCTACGCCACCGACCCCGACATCTGGCTCCAGGTCGCCGCCGACCTCCGCCGCTAGCGCTCAGCCCATCTCGTCGATCAGTGCCAGCGCGGCCTCGGCATCCTCACGTCGAACCATGATCCGCGTCTTGTTCCAGGCGGCCGCCATCGAATGGCCGGCCATCGCGGATTCGATCCCGTAGGCCTCGATGCCCTCCGCCTGCAGAGCGGAGACCAGCATCGGCCCATCAGCCAGCCGCACCTCGGCCACCTCGACCGGGGACCTGGGATCGAGCTCCGGGGGAGGTCCGCTCGACAGCAGGTCGAAGAGCCGCTGACGCAGGCCCACCGGGCTATGGCCGCACTTCGTAGAGGACGTTGATGGGGTGGTCGATGTCGAGCTGGCGGAACCGGGTGAAGCCGGCGGCAGTGGCCATCTCCTCGGCTCTGACGGCGGTGAGGCCAAGGGTGCCGAGGCCGGCCCCGCCCGGTTCCGAGAGGGCAGAGCTCATGCAGCTGAGCACGCTGACGCCGTACATGAGGCTGGCCATCGGGTTGCGGCGGGCGTTGTCGGCGTAGGTGGCGTGAGCCTTGATGTCGACGAGGAGCCACGTGCCGTCGTCGGTCAGTGCAGCCCGGATGGCCTGCACCATGCCGTCGGGGTCGGTCATGTCGTGCAGGCAGTCGAAGGTGACCACGAGGTCGGCTGAGCCGTCGGTGGGCATCGGCTCGAGGCGGGGATCGGCGAACGAGGCATTGGTGACGCCGGCCTCCGCCTGGCGCTCGCGCGCTCGGTCGAGGGCGAAGTGGGAGATGTCGTAGCCGACGACCTGGCTGGCCGGGAAGGCCTGCGCCAGCACCAAGACGACGCCGCCGGCTCCGCACCCGACGTCGAGCACCGTGGCGCCGTCACGCAGCTTGTCGTCCACGCCGTCGAGGGCAGGCAGCACGGTGGAGAGCAGGTTGGCCCGCATCCACGGCTCGAAGCCTCGGGCGATCCCCTCGGCGCATGCAGGGCCGTGGGCGTCGTAGTCGAGCCCCAGACCGGTGCGGAAGCTCTCGGGCAGGTGCTCGAGGGTGGCCATCGTCTGGGGCAGGTGGTGGAAGCTGCCCATCCCGAAGGCGGGGTGCTCGCCATCGGCCAGCACGGCCACGGCCTCGGGCGACAACGAGAGCCGCTCGGCCTCGTCGATCTGCACGATCTGGGCGGCGCCCTGGTTGTAGGCCCACTCCCGCACCCACCGCTCGTCGAGCCCCAGCCCCTCGGCCAGCTCCGTGGTGCTCAGGCCGTCGTCGGCGGCAGCCAACGCCCGGTACAGCCCGAGCTGGTCCCCCAGGTGCACCATCCCCGAGGTGACCGCGCCCTCGAGCTTCGAGAACACCAGGAACGAGAAGAGCCCCACCTTCTCCGCGTCGACCTCAGCCACGAACCTCGACCGTAGTACGGGATCTGTGGACGGTTTTGCGCAGATGCTGCGCAGTTTGCTCCACAGATCCTGGGGGGTTCAGGGCTGCCAGGCGGAGAGGTCCTCGAGGCGGGGGTCGTTGGAGAACATCTCGGTGATCGGCTGGAGGACGCCGATGCGCTTCTGGAGGCGCTTGATGTGCAGCTCCTCGTTCCAGAGGGACAGGCTCACGGCCAGGCCCTTGGTGCCGGCCCGGGCGGTACGGCCCGAGCGGTGGAGGTAGGTCTTGTGGTCGGGAGCCGGCTCGTAGTGGATGACGACGTCGACGGCGTCGATGTGGAGGCCACGGGCGGCGACGTCGGTGGCCACCATGACCTCGAGCTTTCCCTCGCCGAACTTCTTGAGCGCCTCTTCGCGCTGGCCCTGGCGGAGATCGCCGTGGATGGCGGCGGCGTGCACGCCCTCTTCGTTCAGGTCGCGAGCGAGCCGGTCGGCCACCCGCTTGGTGTTGGTGAAGGCCAGCGTCTTGCCGGCGCTGCGGGCGATGGCGGCGGCTACCTTGACCTTGTCCATCTCGTGGACGTGGATGAAGCGGTGGAGCATGGCGTCCACGGTGACGGTGGCGGAGGCGACCTCGTGGTACACGGGATCGTGCTGGTAGCGCTTGATGAGGCCGTCCACGACGCCGTCGAGGGTGGCCGAGAAGAGCAGGGTCTGGTGGCGGCCGTCGATGTGGCGGAGCAGCCACTCGACCTGGGGGAGGAAGCCCATGTCGGCCATGCGGTCGGCTTCGTCGACGACCACGATCTCGAGGCCGTTGAGCTGCACCTCCTTGCGGTCGACGAGGTCGATCAGGCGACCGGGGGTGGCGATGATCGCCTCCACGCCATCGGCGAGCGCCTGGATCTGCTTGTTCATGTCGGCGCCGCCATAGACGGCGACCACCCGGCTCCCGATGGCCTTGGCCAGCGGGGCCAGCACGTCGTGCACCTGCAGCGCCAGCTCGCGGGTAGGCACCAGCACCAGGCCCCGAGGCTTGCGGGGCTCCGCCTTGGCGAGCCGCTCGAGGAGCGGAAGCCCGAAGGCCAGCGTCTTGCCCGAACCGGTCTTGGCCTTGCCGCAGACATCGCGGCCGGCGAGGGCGTCGGCGATGGAGAGCCGCTGGATGGCGAAGGGCTCGAGGATGCCCTGGTCAGCGAGGACCTTGACGAGGTGGGGCGAGACGCCGAGCGATTCGAAGGTGAGGATCGGTTCGTCGGCGGGCGCGATGGTGGTGTCGATGTCGTCCATGATGCTGCCGACGAGGATACCGGCGGCGTCGGGGCCGGCCCCCATCGCCCTCAGCCGGGCAGAGCGGACTTCACGGCGCTCACGAGGCCGTCGTCCTCGGGCGCCACCATCGGGCCGAAACGGGTGACCTCGCCCCCTGGGGCCACGAGGAACTTCTCGAAGTTCCACTGGATGTCGCCGTCGCGCCCCTCGGCATCAGCCACCTTGGTGAGGTCGTCGTAGAGCGGGTGGCGGCCATCGCCGTTCACCGCGACCTTCTCGGCCATCGGAAAGGTGACCCCGTAGGTGGTGGAGCAGAAGGTGGCGATCTCCTCGGAGGTGCCGGGCTCCTGCTCGCCGAACTGGTTGCACGGCACGCCGAGCACCGAGAAGCCCTGCTCCGCGTACTGCTCGTGCATCTTCTCGAGCCCCTCGTACTGAGGGGTGAGGCCGCACTTGGAGGCGACGTTCACGATGAGGAGGGCCTTGTCCTCGTAGTCGTGGAGGTCGAGGGTGGATCCGTCGAGGCGGTTGATCGTGTGGTCGTAGATCGACATGCCTCGAACCTACAGCCGCTACCTTGCCGACCGTGCCCGCCGACCACCTGGACCGCATCGCCGAGCAGGGCTACACGATCGTGGAGGACGCCATCGAGGTCGATCTCCTCGACGAGCTCACCGAGGCTCTGCACCGCCTCGAGGTCGACCTCGGCATCGTGCCGGCGTCGAACGACTTCGAGGGCAGCCAGACGGTGCGCATCTACAACCTCCTCGTACACGGGTCAGCCTTCGAGCGCGTGCCAGTGCACCCGAACGTGCTGCCGATCGTCGAAGGGGTGCTCGACCGCGGCTGCCTCATCTCCTCGCTGTCGTCGATCGCAATCTGCGCCGGCGAGACCCCCCAGCCGATCCACGCCGACGACCAGCTGATGCCCATCCCCAAGCCGCACCCGCCGACCGTCTGCAACACGATGTGGGCCCTCACCGACTTCACCGAGGCGAACGGGGCCACCCGCATCGTCCCCGGCACCCATCTGGGCGATGCCTCGCCTGACCACGGCTCGCCCTACGAGTCGATCCCGGCCGAGATGGCCCGCGGCTCGGTGCTCGTCTGGCACGGCAGCCTCTGGCACGGCGGCGGCGCCAACACCACCGCCGAGCGTCGCATCGGCCTCGCCATGAACTACTGCGCCGGCTACGTGCGTCAGCAGGAGAACCAGCAGCTCGGCATCCCCCAGGAGGTGGCCGCCGGCTTCGAGGAGCGGCTGCAGCAGCTGTGCGGCTACAGCGTCTACCAGGGTCTCATCGGCCACATCGACAAGCACGATCCGATCGGGCTGCTGCAGGGCGAGCGGGAGCACAGCATGGTGTGGGACGGGTGACCACGATGCGAACCGTCGGCACGACCGATGACGACGAGCGCCTGCACCCCGTAGCGGACGCGTCACTGCACTGGAGCGACTCGCTCTACTTCAACGCCTGGGATCCGAGCACCAGCACCTTCGTCATGACGCGCATCGCGGTCCTGGCCAACCGCGGACGGGTGACCGGCGGGATGATCGTCTGGGTCGATGGGGAGCTGACCTACGGCTACGGCCGCGAGCTCGACGCCGTCCCTCCCACCGACTGGGACGTGATGGCCACCGATGGCCTCACGTACCGGATGCTGCAGGCCGGCCAGGCCTGGGCGGTGCAGCTGGCCGACGGTGAGACCAGGGCCCACCTCGAGTGGCACGGCCTGAGCCCGGCCACCTCCTACGACGCCCACCCGGCCGGCCCGCTTCCCAAGGCGGTGGCCTGGGGTCACTACGAGCAGAGCTGCCGGGTCACGGGCGACCTCATCGTCGACGGCCGCAACGTGGCCTTCGACGGCTTGGGTCAGCGAGACCACTCTTGGGGCTTTCGTCACTGGGCCGGCCTCCACCAGTGGCACTGGGTAACGGGGTTCCTCAGTGACGGGCGCACCTTCAACCTCTTCGAGGTCCACACCCATGATGACGTCACGACCGTCAACGGTTTCGTGCACGGCCCCGACGGTGACGAGTACGTCAGCTCGGTCGATCGCGTCCTGGCCCGAGCCGACGACGGCGGGGCCGCCTCCTTCGCACTGACCCTCGTCACCTCCAGTGGCGCCACGCTGGCCGTCACGGGCGAGCGGGCGGGGGCGTCGGTGCCCGTGCGCCCCGCCGAGGATCAGCCCGCCGTCGTCCA
>JBDSUN010000312.1:0-8107 GCA_039927735.1 Acidimicrobiales bacterium
CGGGGTCGTTGGTGATGACCTCGAGGGCGCCGGCCATCACGTCGGCGTTGGCGCCGCCGCCGATGTCGAGGAAGTTGGCCGGCTTGCCGCCCACCTGGTTGACGATGTCGACGGTGGACATGGCCAGGCCGGCACCGTTGGCGATCACGCCGACGAACCCGTCGAGGCCGACGTACTGCAAGCCCTTGTCATGGGCGGCCTGCTCCCGGCTGTCGCGCACCTGCGTGGCGTCGTACTGCTCGTAGTCGCGATGGCGGAACTCGGAGCTGCCATCCAGGGTCACCTTGGCGTCCAGCGCGTGCACCTCGCCGGTGGGCTTCAGGATCAACGGGTTGATCTCGGCGAGGTCGGCGTCGCCCTCTGTGTAGGCGGTGTAGAGCTTGCGGAGGATCTCGACGGTGCCCTCGGTGGCATCCGGGTTCAGCTTGGCTTCGAGCACCCAGGCCCGAGCCGCGTCCTCGCTGAGACCATCGACGGGATCGATCCAGATCTTGGCGATGGCGTCGGGGTCGGACTCGGCCACTGCCTCGATCTCCACGCCACCCTGCGCTGACAGCATGCCGAGGTGCTTCTTGGCGGAGCGGTCGAGGGTGAAGCTGGCGTAGTACTCCTCGGCGATGTCGGAGGCGAGCTCGATCCACACGATGTCGACGGTGTGACCCTTGATGTCCATGCCGATGATGTTCCCGGCGTGGGTGCGCACCTCGTCAGCGTCGTTGGCCAGCTTGATCCCACCGGCCTTGCCTCTGCCCCCGACCTGCACCTGGGCCTTGACGACCACCGGGTAGCCGATCCGCTCGGCGGCGGCGACGGCGCCGTCGACGGTGGTGACGGCCTCGCCGGGGCTGACGGGGATCCCGTAGCTCGCGAAGAACTGCTTGCCCTGGTACTCGTAGAGGTCCATGCGCTCCTGCTCGGTTTCCGACGTGGCGTCAGGTCGGCCGATACTAGGGGCGTGCCGATGATCCGCTGCCAGTCGAGCCGGGCCGTCTGATGCCCGTCGCTCAGACCCGTGGCCACGCCGGCAAGGCGCTCCTGATCGCCGGCGTCAGCATCGTGCTGATCCTCGTGGTGACCTTCTTCGTGGCCCAGGCCGCCAGCCGAGGCGACGTGGAGATCCGCTTGGGCGACGACCGCTTCGACGCGGGCGGCACCCGCAGCATCGCCGCCCGCATCGACACGGACGAGGGGCTGCCGGCGCTGTACCCCGACCTCGTCAACCGCGACCGCCCGATCTTCGTGCAGCATGTGGGCGACGACCCCGACTCCGGGTGGAGCGCCTTCGGCGCCTTCGACCCTGACGACCCTTCGTGCATCGTCGAGATCGACCGCGAAGCCAAGATCCTGGTGAACGCCTGCGACGACGACACCACCTACCCCCTCGACGGTGAAGGCCTGCGGGCCTACCCGACGGTGGTCGAGGACGGCAGCATCTACGTCACCCTCAACGACGCCGACGCAACCCCCGAGGGCTAGTCGAAGAGGGCGACCAGCTCGGACTTCTGGACCTTGTCGGTGCCGGTGCGGGGGAGCTCGGCGACGGCCAGCCACCGCTTGGGCACCTTGTAGTCGGCCAGGCGCTGCTTGGCGAAGGCCTCGAGCTTGGCCGTCTTCAGCGTCGTCCCCTCGGCCAGGCGGACAGCCGCCGCCGGCACCTCGCCGAGGCGCTCGTCGGCCAGGCCGACCACGCTGGCCTCCAGCACGTCAGGGTGCTGCTCCAACGCCTGCTCCACCTCGAGGGCGTAGACGCTGTAGCCACCGTGCTTGATGACGTGCTTGCTGCGGCCTTCGAACACGAGCAGGCCAAGGCGTCCCTTGCGGGCAAGGTCGCCGGTCCGGAGCCAGCCGTCATCGGTGAGCACCGCAGAAGTCGCAGCCTCGTCGCCCCAGTAGCCCTTGAGCACGCCCGGACCCTTCACCTGCAGCTCGCCGACCTGGCCGCTCGGCAGCTCGGCGCCGGCATCGTCGACGACGCGCATCTCGTAGCCGGGCAGGGCGAAGCCGAGCGCCTCGCCGAAGGGACCTGAGCCGGTCCCGACGAACGGCGGCGAGAGCTTGGCCGCCACGCCGCCTCCCACCTCCACCATCCCGTAGCCCTCGGCGAAGGCGGCCTGACCGATGGCTCCGAGCAGCGGCACCGTGATGGTGGCGCCCATCTTCTTGAATCGCTCGGCCAGGTCGGCCGGCATGGCGTCGGCGCCGGAGGCCCAGACGCGCACGCTGGTGAGGTCGCGCTCGGTGGCGCCGGCCTCGTCGAGCATCCGGTACATGGCCGGGACTCCGACGAACATCGTCGCCCGGCGGCGTTCGATGGCGTCGAGCACCTTGACGGGGTTGAACTTCGGGAGCAGGTAGGTGGGGATGCCCGCGACACCTAGGCCAACCAGGACGGCGAACCCCATGATGTGGGCGACCGGGAGAGCGACGACGGCTTCGTCGCGATGCAGACGGGTGGGCCAGAGCGCCGCACCGGCGACCTGCCCGACGAGCGCACGGTGGGTGAGGGCAGCCCCCTTCGGCTTGCCCGTGGTGCCAGAGGTGTAGAAGAGAGCGGCCACGTCCTCGGGGCCGGCCAGGTGGGCCCTGGCCAGTGGCTGGGCGTCATCCACAGCGGCGGCAGAGCGCAGCGTGAGGGTGGCGGCGCTGTCGGCGACCACGTGGGCGATCTCGTCCTTGCCCATCTGGGCGTTCACCGGCGCCGGGATGGCACCCGCCCGGGCGACGGCGCAGCACAGCAGGAGCTGCTCGTAGCCGTTCGGCGTCGCCACCACCACGACGTCGCCCGGGTCGGCCTCGGCGGCGATGCCGCCGGCCCAGCGGCGCACCCGTCGGGCGGCTTGTCGGTAGGTCAGGGCGAGCCCGCCCTCCGCCTCGCTCACCAGCTGACGGTCGCCGTGGACCTTCTCGAGTCGATCGAGCAACAAGCCCAGGGTGAGGTCACGCTTGAGGAGGAGCGCCGCCCGCTCGAAGGACCTGGAGGACATGGCCGACCGGTCTAGCCGGGCTGTAGATCCAGGGCGAAGTAGCGGGCATCCTCGAACGGGTTGTGACGGTACGCAGGGATGTCGGCGAAGCCGAGCTCCTCGTAGATCGCGATGGCGGCGGTCAGCGACGCCACGGTGTCCAGCAGCAGCCGCCGATAGCCGAGAGATCGGGCGGCGGCGACGGCCACCTCCGCCATCGCTCGCCCCAAGCCGCTCCCTCGAACCTCGGGGACCAAGTACATCCGCTTCAGCTCCGCATCCTCCTCCGCGAAGCGGCGGACGCCGACGACTCCCACCGCCTCGCCGACGTCGTCCCGCACGAGCAGGAGGGCGCCGTCCGGCAGGCCGTACATGGACGGAAGCCCGGCCATCTCGCTCTCGACATCTTGGAAGTCCACCTCGAAGGGGAGGCTGTCGAGGTAGGCACGGATGAGACGCTCGCCGTCGGCCCAGTCCTCGGCGGACTTGGCCTGCACCACCCGCGTCGGCGTGCTCATACCTTCTTGAGAGGCGCCCAGGAGAGCAGCAGGACCTTCTCGCCCTCACCCGGGAACCGGACGACGACCTCGGCCTTGTCGCCCTCGCCGCGAATCTGCAGGATCACGCCCTCCCCCCACTTGGCGTGCACGACATCGTCGCCCGTCTTGAGCCCCAGCGCCTCCGCGCCGGTCTGACGGCCCGGACCACTCGTGCTGGCGCCTCGCAGGGCCCGCTCGACGATGCGGTCCTTGTTGGCGTCGATGCCGGCGCCGCCCGACCCGTAGCCACCGCCGCCGTACGTGCGGCCGCCTCGGCTGGCCCGCTTCTGCTCGATGGACTCCACGAGACGCTCGGGGATCTCGGCCAGGAACCGGCTGGGTGGGTTGTACTGGGTGCCGCCGTACAGGGTGCGGCTCCACGCATGGCTGAGGTAGAGACGCTCCTGGGCCCGGGTGATGGCGACGTAGGCCAGGCGGCGCTCCTCCTCCATCTCCTCGGGCTCGCCGATGGATCGGAGGTGCGGGAACACGCCCTCCTCCAGCCCCATGATGAACACGGCCGGGAACTCGAGGCCCTTGGCGGCGTGAACGGTCATGAGCATCACCTGGCTGTTGTCGCCGTCGATCTCGTCGGTGTCGGCCACCAGGCTCACCTGCTCCAGGAACTGCTCGATGGTCTCGGCCTCCTGGGCGGAACCAACCAGCTCGGCCAGGTTCTCCAGCCGCCCCTCCGCCTCGATGGTGCGCTCCTCCTGCAGCTCGATCAGGTAGGCGGACCGATCCAGCAGGGCCTCCAGCAGCGGGGCCGGCTTGTCCTCGGCGGCGAGGTCGGCCACGCCGTCGACCAGCTCCAGGAACCGGGCGATGCCCTTGACCGCGGTGCCGGTGATGTCAGCTGCGTCGGACTGCCGCAGGGCGTCCATGAACGACAGACCCCGTGCCGCGGCGTAGGCGTCGAGCTTGCCGATGGTGGAGTCGCCGATGCCCCGCTTCGGCGTGTTGAGCACCCGCTTCACCGACACCTCGTCCTGCGGGTTGATCACCACCTTGAGGTAGGCCAGCGCATCCTTGACCTCCCGCCGATCGTAGAAGCGGGTGCCGCCGATCACCTTGTAGGGCACCCCCATCCGGGTGAGGTTCTCCTCCACCACCCGGCTCTGGGCGTTGGTGCGGTAGAAGACGGCGATGTCGTCCCAGCGGACGTCGCCGCCGTCGTGGAGCTTGGCGATCTCCCGGGTGACCCACTGCGCCTCGTCCACCTCGTCGTCACCGTGGTACCGCACGATCGGGTTCCCGTCGCCCCGATCGGTCCACAGCTCCTTGGGCTTGCGGCTCAGGTTGTTCCCGATGACGGCGTTGGCCGCATCGAGGATCGTCTGCGACGACCGGTAGTTCTGCTCCAGCACCACGACGGTCACATCCGGGAAGGCGTTCTCGAACTCAAGGATGTTCCGCATGTCCGCGCCACGAAACTTGTAGATGCTGTTGTGCACGCAGACGCCCGCAGCGACGTAGCTGTGGGTCCCTTCGACCTCGAGGTCATAGACGGGCCCGTCGTAGACGACGGTGTCCACCTCGTCGACACGCTCGGGCACGAGATGACCGTCACCGTCGTCCACCAGGACCGTCATTCCCACCTGTAGATGGGAGAGCGGCATGAAGCTCCAGACACGGTCGCCGATCTGGGCGCGTCGGTTGATGTGCAGCCCGCCGGCGTCGGCCGCCAGGCGCGCCAGCTCGACCGCCTCGACGTAGTCCTTGCGCATCGTCTCGAATCGGAGGCTGGCGTGCTTGCTCGGCCGCACGGGAAGCCCCGCAGCCGCGAGCCGATCGGCGATGTCGACACGGTTGGAGCACCACTGGACGCGGTGATGATCGACGCCCGCAGTCCGGCGCTCGCCGCCGAACATGCTGAGGTTCAGCGTCTGCCGCCTCCCTCCACCGTTTGGCCGCACGTGCGGGAAGTCCGGGTGGAGGTCGAGCTCGTGCATGAGCTCCTTGGCTCGGGAGTCGGTGTCGAGCACCTCGAACAGCCGGGCGAGGTGCTCCTCCCCCATGGCGAGGTTGCGCCCAACACCGTGGAAGAGGGCCGTGGGCAGCCCGTGCTCGGCGGCGTAGAGGGCCTCCCAGTAGGCGGCGTCGGCGCGGGACTCGCAGACACGGAGGATCCAGAGACCGTCGGCGTGCTCCTGGTTGACGCGCACCCGAGGGCCGAGCGCGTCACCCGCTGGACCGGTTCGCACGGTCTTGGTGAGTCCGATGCGCCAGCCCCGATCACTCCGGTGCATGAGGTAGACGAGCCACTGATCCTTCTCCAGCATCGTGTCGGCGAAGACGATGTGGTGGGGCGTGCCCTGCAGGGTGTTCCCGCCGGCTCGGACGAAGTGCTGGCGGCCGGACCACTCCCCGACCTGGACATGGGTTACCCGCCCCGGAACCTGCTCGAAGCGTCCACCCGTTCCCAGGACCTCGTCGCCGACCTGGACCTCCTCGATCGGCTTGGAACCGGTGGGCGTGGAGATCATCGTGCCGATGGGCAGGCACTGGTCCCCGTCTCCCACGACACAGACGTTGCGGTGCTCCTTTGTCAGGAGGAGGACCATCTCGTTCTGGACGGTGTTGGTGTCCTGGTACTCGTCGACCATCACGTGCTTGAAGCGACGGCGATAGCTCTCCAGCACGTCGGGGTGGTTCTGGAAGAGGGTGACGGTCATCCCGAGGAGGTCGTCGAAGTCCATGGCCCCGGCTCGCTGCAGCCGGGCCTGGTACTCGCGGAAGATGTCGGCGATCTTGCGCTCGTAGATGACCTGGGCCCGCTCGGCGTAGACCTCGGCCGTGAGGTGGTCGTTCTTGGCTGCGCTGATGATGGCGTGGACGGACCGGGCCGGGAACCGCTTCGAGTCGAGCCCGAGGTCCCGGATGACGTAGCCGGTGAGGCGGTTGGCGTCGGCCTGGTCGTAGATCGTGAACTGCTTCGGGTACCCGAGCCGGTCGGCATCCCGCCGCAGGATCCGGACGCAGGCGGAGTGGAAGGTGGACACCCACATCTTCTCCGCCACCGGCCCCACGAGGGCGCCGACGCGGTGCTTCATCTCGTCGGCCGCCTTGTTGGTGAACGTGATGGCCAGGATCTCGAAGGGGCTGATCCCGTGCTCGCGGATCAGGTGGGCGATGCGATGGGTGAGCACCCGCGTCTTGCCCGATCCGGCACCGGCCACGATCAGAAGCGGCCCGTCGACATGGGTGACCGCCTCCGCCTGGACGGGGTTCAGTCCCTCCAGGAGCGGGTCGTGGGCGGGGCTCATGAGCAACCCAACCTACTGGTCGCCTAGGACAGCCTGATCGGGTCAGGAAGTGACGGCCGGGGCGTTACCCAGGGGGGCCGAGGGACTCGACCGATTGGGCAGCCAACCGTAGCGCCCGACGACAAGACGGACCAGGCCGGCCGCCGCCAGCACGATGATCGAGAGGTCCGCAAGGCTGTGATAGCGGGGCTCCCCGTAGGTGACTGCGACCAGGATCACCGGGAGCACCATCGGCCCCAGCAAAGGGAGCACCCACATTCCCTTCGCTCGGGCGGCCGCCCAGCCGATGCCGGCAAGTGCGAAGAGGAGCCCGAACGAGATGACCCATGCCCATATGGGCGCAGTGCTGGTGCCCACGAAGCCGGCAGCGAGGTCCACGGTCTGACTGGGCCGGAAGACCGCAAACGCCCGACCAAATCGCGCTGCGACCACCCTCGGCATGGACGAAAGGTGGTCGCCGACATTCGAGCGAGCCATCGACCGTGCCTGAACGTCCAGTTGAGAACCATCCAGCTCAGGGTGCTGCAGGGCGAGTCGGTAGCCGCACGATACGTCGAAACTTCCCAGTTGTTCACCGCCGAAGCTGGAGCCGCAGTTGCCCGCAAGCAGGGTCCCGCCCCCGTTGTAAGATAGAACCACGGGTTCCTCGAAGCGCGACAGGTTGAACACGACCCACGGGGCAACCACCGCGGTCATCGACACCGCCGCCGCCGCGAGGAGCGCCAGGCGGCGGCGGAGAGGCACCGAGCGCACCGCCAGCACGGTGGGCGCCACCAAGAGGATGAGCAGTGCGATCTGCTCGGAGCGCACCAGAGTCAGGAGCCCGAGCAGGACGCCCGCGCCGACCGCCCGTCCAGAGGTGAAGTGCTCCCGCAGACCGGCGATGGCGAGGATGAGCAGGCCGAGCACCACCAAGCCGAGCGGCTCCGAGAGAACGTTCCCCTCGAGGAGCCAGAAGCCGGGGTACACCGCTGAGAGGAACGCTGCGACCACGCCGACGCGGGCGGTCAGGAGCCGACGCCCGATCACCGCAACGACGACTACAAGCGCTACGCCGAGGGCCACAGCGAGCAGCTGCTGGGCCAAGAAGGTCCGGCCGCCGAGGAGCGCGTATGCGCCGAGCACGGTGGCCCACCCGGGCGGGTGGTGGGCCGACGGCTCGAGGCCCGCCGGTCCTCGCGACGTGTAGCCATCACCGTTCGCGAGCCGAAGCCCCGCGAAGCGAAAATCGAAGCCGTCGCCGCTGGGCAACATTCGGTCGTCCGAAAGCACGTAGGCGAGCCGCACCGCAAGGGCGACTGCCGCCGCCGCGCCGACCCAAGGCCAGAACCGCCCCTGT
>JBDSUN010000313.1:0-5765 GCA_039927735.1 Acidimicrobiales bacterium
AGGAGGCCAACTTCCTCGCCGCCGTCCAGGTGATCGTCTACGCCGGCGCCATCGTGATCCTGTTCCTCTTCGTGCTCCTGCTCCTCGGCGTCGACCGGGCCGAAGACCTCTCCATCGAGCCGCTCGGCGGGGGCCAGCGCATCGCGGCGGTCATCGTGGGCCTGGGCGTCCTCGCCCTGCCCCTGCTGGCCATGCACGCCACGGGCTGGGAGGTCACCGGCGCCGGCGCCCAGCTCGGGGACCGCAACCTGCTCGACGAGTCCACCCCAGACGTCGCCCAGCTCGGGGAGTCCCTGTTCACCACCTACCTCTTTGCCTTCGAGGTGACGAGTGTCCTCTTGGTGATCGCAGTGGTGGGTGCAGTGGTCCTGGCCAGGAAGGTGAAGCGGTCGGACTACGTTGCGGATCCCTTGGTGGCCGCTCACAACGACGCGCTCGCCGCCACCGCCGAGCCGGCCGACGACCCCGAGCCCGTGGAGACCTCCGCGTGATCGTCGCCGTCGCCGAGGTCACGCCGGCCTGGTACCTGATCCTGGGATCGATCCTCTTCGCCATCGGGGCGGTCGGGGTGCTGGTTCGCCGGAACCCGCTCGTGATGTTCATGTGCGTGGAGCTCATGCTCAACGCCGTCACCCTCACCTTCGTCACCTTCTCGCGCATGCTCGACGACATCGATGGCCAGGCCGTGGTCGTCTTCGTGCTGGTGGTGGCAGCCGCCGAGGTCGTGGTCGGCCTCGGCATCATCGTCGCCCTGCTCCGCAAGGAACCGGCGGCCACCGCCGACGACATCAACGTGCTGAAGGGCTGAGCGTTGGACACCCTCGACCTCGTCTGGCTGATCCCTGCCCTGCCGCTGGCCGGGTTCCTGACGTTGCTGGTGCTCGGCCGCCGCCTCGGCGAGCCCGCCGCCGGCTGGCTGGCTACGGCCATGTGCGGTGCGTCCTTCATCGCCACCGTGGTGGTGTTCGCCGCCCTGGTCGGCGAGGACCTCCACCACCGCAGCCACGTCTACGACCTCTTCGACTGGCTCGTGGTCGGCGGCTTCGACGTCAAGGTGGGGTTCCTCGCCGACCCCCTGTCGATCACGATGGCCCTGTTCATCACGGGCATCGGCACCCTCATCCACCTGTACTCGATCGGGTACATGCACGGAGACCCGAAGTTCTCCAAGTTCTTCGTGTACCTCAACCTGTTCGTCTTCTCGATGCTCATGCTGGTGCTGGGCAGCAACATGCTCATCACCTTCCTCGGCTGGGAGGGGGTGGGCGCCTGCTCCTACTTCCTCATCTCGTTCTGGTTCTCGAAAGACGCCAACGCTTCGGCCGGCAAGAAGGCCTTCGTCACCAACCGCATCGGTGACTGGGGCTTCATGACGGCGATGTTCCTCGTCTTCGCCACCGTCGGCTCGCTCGACTACAGCGTGGTGCTGGAGCGGGCCCCGGAGATCGCCCCGGTCACCGCCACGGCCATCGCCCTGCTGCTCTTCGTGGGCGCCGTCGGCAAGTCAGCCCAGATCCCGCTCTTCGTCTGGTTGCCCGACGCCATGGCTGGGCCCACCCCGGTCTCGGCCCTCATCCACGCCGCCACCATGGTGACCTCGGGCGTCTACCTCATGACCCGCGTCAACCCGATCCTGGCCCAGGGCTACGACTGGGGCCCCGACATCATCGCCTGGATCGGCGTCCTCACCGCCCTGTTCGCCGCCACCATCGCCGTCGCCCAGACCGACATCAAGAAGGTGCTGGCGTACTCGACGGTGAGCCAGCTCGGGTACATGTTCCTGGCCGTCGGCACGGGCGCCTACGTGGCCGCCATCTTCCACATGGTCACCCACGCCTTCTTCAAGGCGCTGATGTTCCTCGGCTCCGGATCGGTCATCCACGGCCTGCACGACGAGCAGGACATGCGCCGGATGGGCGGGCTCCGCAAGCTCATGCCCATCACGGCCGCCACCTTCATCGTCGGCTGGCTGGCCATCTCCGGCGTACCGCCGTTCTCCGGGTTCTGGTCCAAGGACGAGATCCTCCTGTACGCCTACGACGCCAACCCGGCCCTCTGGTTCGTCGGCCTGGTGACGGCCTTGCTCACCGCCTTCTACATGAGCCGCCAGGTCTTCCTGGTCTTCTTCGGGGACGAGCGCTGGCGCGACGCGCCGGTCAGCGAGACGTCCGAGGCGGAGGCCTCGGCCGCAGTGGTCGCCGCCCATGCCCACCCCGAGCCGCACGAGTCGCCCTGGCTCATGACCCTCCCCCTCGTGGTGCTGGCGGGACTGGCGCTGGTCGGTGGCGGGCTGAACCTGCCCTTCACCAGCGACCTCCACTTCCTCGAGCGCTGGCTGGAGCCAGTCATCGAGGGCAACGAGCGGGTGATCGACGTGGCCACAGGCACCAAGGTCGGCCTGGCCGTGCTCGCCACGCTGGCCGGCCTGTTCGGCATCGTCCTGGCCGCCGGCATCTACCTGCAGAAGCGACGGGACCCGATCGAGCCCCAGATCCTTGCGGACGGCTGGCGAGTCGACAGCAGCATCGCCGCCTTCGTGGGCGGTCCCGGTCAGACGGGATTCGAGGGAGTGGCCACCTTCGACCGGACGGTCGTCGACGGCGCCGTCAACGGCGTGGCCGGAGCCATCAGTGGCGGCGGCAAGGGCCTGCGCTTGCTCCAGAGCGGGTTTGTCCGCAGCTATGCCCTTGGCGTGGCCGTCGGCGTGGTCGCCGTGCTGGCCTACTTCCTCACCCGGACCGGCATCTGATGCTCGCCTCCGTCCTCGCCGCCGAGACCGGCCATGCGGTGGCCACCTCGCCGCTCACCGCCGCCATCGTGGTGCCCTTCATCGGTGCGATCGTCGTGTCGCTCGTCCCCAAGGCCCGCACGGAGCTCCACCGGCTCGTCGCCCTGCTCTTCTCGGTCGGCACCGGCGCCATCACCGTCTGGCTGATGGCCGCCTTCGAGACGAGCGACGCCGGCTTCCAGTTCGAGGTGAACCGCACCTGGATCTCCGACTTCGGGATCTCCTGGCACCTCGGGATCGACGGCATCTCGCTGTTCCTCGTCGTGCTGTCCGGTCTGCTGTTCCCGCTGGCGATCATCGCCGTCACCCCCCACCACGAGCCGAAGCCGTACTACGCCTGGCTGCTGGTGCTCCAGGGAGGGTGCATCGGGGTGTTCTGCGCCCTCGACCTGTTCCTGTTCTTCGTCATGTTCGAGATCGTGCTGGTGCCGATGTACTTCCTCATCGGCGGGTGGGGCTATGCGGAGCGGGTCTACGCCGCCCTCAAGTTCTTCATCTTCACGATGCTCGGCTCGGCCTTGATGCTGGTCGGCATCGTGAGCCTCGCCTTCCTCCACCGGGAGGGCGTGGCCGAGGACAACGAGGCCAAGGCCGCGGCCATCGAGGCCGTGGTCCTCGAGGCCCAGCAGGAGGCCGGTGGTGCGGGCGGCCTCGACGTCGACGCCCAGGCCGCCCTCGAGGAGGACCTCGACCGGGTCGACGAGCTGCGCAACCCTGGCCTCGACTTCGATCTCGTGGAGATCGCCGAGTCGCAGCACGTCACCGACACCTCCACCAGCGCCAACCCGTTCGACTGGTCGGCAGTCCGTTGGATCTTCCTGGCCTTCGCGGTCGCCTTCGCCGTGAAGGTGCCGCTGTTCCCCCTCCACACCTGGCTGCCCGACGCCCACACCCAGGCACCCACGGCCGGGTCGGTGATCCTGGCCGGCGTGATGCTCAAGCTGGGCACCTACGGGTTCGTGCGATTCGGCCTCTACCTGTTCCCGGAGGCGTCGGCCTACTTCGCCCCCGCCCTCGTCACCCTCGGCGTGATCGGCATCATCTACGGGGCCGTGGTGGCGACGATGCAGCGCGACCTCAAGCGCCTGGTCGCCTACTCGTCGGTCGCCCACCTCGGCTTCATCGTGCTTGGCACCTTCGCCCTCACCACCCAGGGCATCGAGGGCGGGGTGATGCAGATGGTCAACCACGGCATCTCCACCGGCGCGCTGTTCCTCCTCGTCGGCATGATCTACGACCGTCGCCACACCCGGGAGATCTCGGCACTCAAGGGCCTGCAGAAGTCGGCGCCGATCATGGCCGGTGTCTTCACCCTCGTGATGCTCAGCTCGATCGGCCTGCCCGGGCTCAACGGCTTCGCCGGCGAGTTCCTGATCCTCACCGGCTCGTTCCTCACCCGCCGCTGGTTCACGGTGGTCGCGGCCCTCGGCGTGATCCTGGCCGCCGTCTACCTGCTGTGGGCCTACCAGCGCGTCTTCCACGGCGAACCCGATGGCGACAACGCCGACATGCCCGACATGACCTGGCGGGAGGGTCTGATCATGGCCCCGCTCATGGGTCTCATCATCTTCCTAGGCGTGTACCCGAAGCCGATGCTCGACCGCATCGAACCGGCCGTCGAGCAGCTCGTCGGCCACATCGAGGAGCACTCGGACTTCGTCGAGCCCGAGGTGGCGTCGGCCGGTGCCGGTGGCGACGAGGCGGCGCCCTGATGCTCCTCGCCCTGCTGTCCCAACCGATCGACGACGCCCCGGTGCCCGTCGAGAGCGTCGTGGTGGCGTGGTCGGCGGTGGCGCCGATCCTGGCCCTGGTGGGCGGTGCCCTCCTGCTGCTGGCGGTCGACTCCATGTCCGCCCGCTCGCTGCCCAGGGGGGTGTACGCCATCTGGACGACGGTCACCGCCAGCGTCGCCATCGCCTTCGCCGTCCCGCTCTGGCAGCGGGTACAGGATGCCGACCGGGGCCCGTTCTCCACCCTGGCCACGGCCATCGGCGTCGACGGCTTCTCGCTGTTCGCCACCTTCACCATCTGCGCCGCCGTCATCCTCGGCGCCATGCTCATGGACGACTGGCTGCGGCGGGAGGGCATGGAGGGCTCCGAGCCGTACGTCCTCATGCTGCTGTCGGCGTCGGGCGGCGTGATGATGGCGTCGGCCAACGATCTCATCGTCATGTTCCTCGGCCTGGAGATCCTCTCCATTGCCGTGTACGTGATGGCCGCCATGCACCTGCGCAAGGTCACCTCCCAGGAGGCCGGCGTGAAGTACTTCGTGCTGGGCGCCTTCTCCTCCGCCTTCTTCCTCTACGGCATCGCCCTCACCTACGGCGGCACGGGCACCACGAACCTCGTCGAGATCTCGACCTTCCTGTCCAGCACCGTGCTCACGGGCTCGGGGCTGGTGCTGGCCGGCCTCGCCCTCCTGCTGGTCGGCTTCGCCTTCAAGGTGGCAGCGGTGCCGTTCCACTTCTGGACGCCTGACGTGTACCAGGGTGCTCCCAGCCCGAGCGTGGCCTGGATGGCCTCCGGGGTGAAGGTGGCCGGCTTCGCCGGACTCCTCCGGGTCTTCTACCTGGCCTTCGGCACCTACAGCGCCGACTGGCAGCCCATCGTCTACGCCGTGGCCGCCATCACGATGGTGGTGGGCTCGGTCCTGGCCGTCGTGCAGACGGACGTGAAGCGCATGCTCGCCTACTCGTCGATCAACCACGCCGGCTTCGTGCTCGTCGCCGTGCAGGCAGCCAGCCAGCAGGGGGTCGAGGCGGCCCTGTTCTACCTGGCCGCCTACACGTTCATGGTGGCCGGCAGCTTTGGCATCGTCACCGTGGTCGGGCGGCGCGGCGACATCGGCCACAGCCTCGACGACTACCGGGGCTTGTCCCGTGACCGCCCGGTCCTCGCCTTCGCCTTCGTCGTGTTCCTGCTCGCCCAGGCCGGGGTGCCGCTCACGTCCGGGTTCTTCGCCAAGTTCTACGTGATC
>JBDSUN010000314.1:0-7098 GCA_039927735.1 Acidimicrobiales bacterium
CCACCCCCACCCCCACGCCTGCGCCCGCCGCCGCGCCCCGGGCCGCTGCGGCGGCGGTGGCGCCGACCTTCACCGGCTAGGTCGCGTCGACCCGCTGGCGGCCCCCGGGGCGTCAGCGGGTCAGGACGTCGCAGCCCTCCGAGGTGACCACCAGGGTGTGCTCGAACTGGGCGGTGCGGCGACGGTCGATGGTGACGGCCGTCCAGCCGTCGTCCCAGAGATCGTGCTCCCAGGCGCCGACGGTGATCATGGGCTCGATGGTGAAGGTCATGCCCTCCTCGATCACCCGGGTGAGGCGGGGCTCGAAGTAGTGGGGCACGTGCAGGTCGGTGTGGAACTGCTCGCCGATGCCGTGGCCGACGAAGCTCCGAACGACGCCGAACCCGTTGGCATCTGCGTAGGTCTGGATGGCCCGCCCGATCTCGTTGAACGGCTGCCTGGGACGGACCACGGCGATGGCCCGCTCGAGGCACTCCCGGGTGACGTCCACCAGGCGGCGGCTCTCCTCGTCGACGTCGCCCACGAGGAAGGTGGCGTTGGTGTCGCCGTGGACGCCGTCCAGGAAGATGGTGACGTCGAGGTTGCAGATGTCCCCGTCCACGAGGGCACGGTCGTCGGGGATGCCGTGGCAGATGACCTCGTTCACCGAGGTGCAGAGCGACTTGGGGAACCCGTTGTAGTTGAGGGGGCTCGGGTACCCGCCACGGTCGATGCAGGCCTGGTGGCAGATGGCGTCGAGCTCGTCGGTGGTGATGCCCGGGCGCACGGCGGCGCCCGTGACGGCCAGCACCTCGGCGGCCGCCCGACCAGCCACGCGCATCCGCTCGATCACCTCGGCTGACTGCACCGGGTCCTCAGCGCGACGGACCGGACGACCAGAGTCGGCGTAGGGCGGGCGCCCGATCTCCGCAGGGACCGGGCGGGTGGGACTCAGTCGACCCGGGCGCACGTTGGCGCTGGCGGCCTTGTGGCAGCGCTTGAACTTCTTGCCGCTCCCGCACCAGCACGGGTCGTTGGCCTTCGGTGCGCCATGCCGGGTGGAGAGGTCGGTCACGGAGATGAAGGGTATCGGTGCCACCATGGGCCCGTGCCTGCGCTCGAGCCCCTGCCTGCGGTGCGGGTGGAAGCCGTCGAGCTGGTCACGGTGCCGATGCGTCTGAGCACGCCGCTGCGCACGGCCGCCGGCCTCCGGGACCAGCGGGACGTGCTGCTCGTGCACGTACGAGCGGCCGAGGCGGAGGGCTGGGCCGAGTGCGTGGCGGAGCCCGAGCCGACCTACTCGCCGGAGTTCACTGCCGCCGCCGCCATCGTGCTGCACGACCACCTGATCCCGAGGGCCTGGGCCGGGCCGATGGGCGACGGCCTCGCCCTCGGCGCCCACCTCGATGCCGTCCGCGGCCACCCGATGGCGCGGGCCGCCCTCGAGCTGGCCACGCTGGATGCCCAGCTGCGGGCCGCCGACCGATCGCTTGCCGGCTGGCTCGGTGCCACCGCCCGCTCGGTGGCTCCTGGGGCGGCCCTCGGGCTCCACGCACGACCCGACGCTCTCTTGGCGGAGGCCGACGAGGCGCTGGCGGCGGGCGCAGTCCGACTCCGGGTGAAGGTTGCCCCCCGGCACGCGGCAGACCACCTGCTCGCCCTGCGAGCCCACGTCGGTCCGGACGTCATCCTGCAGGCCGACGCCAACGGCTCGTTCACGGAGGGAGACCCCGAGCTCGATCGGCTCGACGAGGCGGGCCTGGCCTGCCTCGAGCAGCCGCTTGCCCCCGATGACCTGCTCGGCCACGCCCGGCTGGCGGAGCGCCTCGTCACGCCCATCTGCCTCGACGAGCCGCTCACCTCCCTGGGCGCCATCGAGGCCGCCATCGCCCTCGGGGCCTGCGAGGTCGTCTGCCTCAAGCCGGCCCGGGTCGGTGGCTGGATCGCGGCCCTCGCGGTGCACGACCGCTGTGCCGAGCTCGGCGTGCCGATCTGGGTTGGCGGCATGTTGGAGACGGGGATCGGGCGGGCCGCCAACCTGGCCGTGGCCGCCCTCCCCCACGTCGCTCTCCCGCCGGACATGGATCCCCGGGGTCGGTTTGCGTCCGACCTGTCCGACGAGCTCCTTCCCGTCGACGGCGTCGTCGCGATCCCCGACGGGCCGGGGACCGGGGCAGCCCCGCACCCCGGGCGGTTGGGCGACGCCGACATCGTGGAAGTGTTGAGGCCGTGAGCGAGGTCACCATCGACGACGTGCGGGCGGCCGCCGAGCGGATCGCCGGGGCCGTGGAGCGCACCCCCAGCGCCCGGTCGGAGACCCTGTCAGAGGTCCTGGGCACGGGAGTGGTGCTGAAGTTCGAGAACCTGCAGTTCACCGCCGCCTTCAAGGAGCGAGGCGCCCTCAACAAGCTCCTGTCCCTCACCGATGCCGAGCGACGCTGCGGTGTGGTCGCGATGTCCGCCGGCAACCACGCCCAGGCGGTGGCTCGGCATGCGACCCGTCTCGGCATCGACGCCACCATCGTGATGCCCGCCCACACCCCGTTCGTGAAGGTGCAGCGCACCGAGGTGCTCGGCGCGCGCGTCGTGCTCTACGGCGACGGGCTCGGCGAGGCCACCCACGAGGCCCAGCGCCTGGCCGACGAAGGGCGCACCTTCGTGCACCCCTACGACGATCCGGCCATCGTCGCGGGTCAGGGCACCGTCGCCCTCGAGCTCCTCGAGGACCACCCCGAGCTGGACACCCTCGTCGTTCCCACCGGCGGCGGCGGGCTGCTGGCGGGGATGGCCGTGGTGGCCGGCGCCCTGCGCCCTGACATGGTGGTCATCGGGGCCCAGAGCGACCGGTGGCCCTCCATGCTGGCGGCCACGACCGGAACCGACCACGAACAGGGCGGCGCCACCATCGCAGAGGGCATCGCCGTCCCCGTCGCCGGCGCGCTGACCACCCGCCTCATCAAGGAGCTGGTCGATGAGATCGTGACCGTGCAGGACACCTCCATCGAAGAGGCCATGAACCTCCTGCTCGACATCGAGAAGGTGGTGGTAGAGGGCGCCGGGGCCGCCGGCATCGCCGCCCTCCTCGAGCATCCGGATCGCTTGGCCGACCGTCAGGTGGGCGTGGTGCTCAGCGGGGGCAACGTCGACCCCCGCCTGCTGGCGTCGGTCATCATGCGCGGCTTGGTCCGATCCGGCCGCCTCACCCGGCTCCAGATCGAGATCCCGGACGTGCCCGGCACGCTGGGATTGGTCACCACGACCATCGGCCAAGCCGGCGGCAACATCGTGGAGATCGGACACCAACGCATGTTCCTGGACGTCTCGGCGCGCTCCGCCGAGCTGGAGGTCGTGGTGGAGACCATCGACCACGCACACGTGGAGCGCGTGATCGAGGCGCTGGCGTCGGCGGGCCTGACCGCACGAGTCGGTACCGTGACGTTCGGACCCTCGCTGAGCTGAGGCTCAGAAGCAGTCCGAGCAGCACTGCGGCGACGACGCCCGTGCGGTCCTTCAGCCCCCGAGTCGATCGAGGATGTTGCTCGTGATCTGCTCCACCTGCGGGTCCCGACCGGCCAGGCCGTGCGCCCAGTCGGTGCTCCCGGAGGTGATGACCACTCCACCGCCGGCGGAGGTGTAGGTGCCGAGCACGGCGTGGCCGTAGGAGATCCGCTCGACGTCCTCCTCCGAGCGGCTGCCGAACAGACGGGCGGCGATGAACTCCACCTCGGACGGCTCGTGCGGGGCAGGTGGGCGGGCGGCCGTCGTCCGCGTGAAGTGAGCGGCCGGGGCGGTGCCGAGGATCTCGAAGTCCATCGGCGTGCCGTCGACGCCGGTCGGGTAGGGCAGGCCGTCACGATAGGTGAAGTCGCACCCGTCGCACTCGTAGCCCACCGTGGTGGCGGCCGCACCCAGCAGGTCGCCGTAGCCGAGGCCGGTGCCCTCGAAGAGCCAGTGGTCGGCGCGGTGGACCGTGTAGCCACCGGCGCCGGCCGTGGCCCGCTTGCCGATGCGGTGGTACCCGCCGCGGGCGAAGCTCACGCCGGTCATGTGGTTCTCGGGCCGCTCGATGAGGTGGTCCGACCACATGCTGGTGAGCTCGCTCACCCGATCGGTGCCGAAGACCGGGTCGTCCTTGAAGCGACCCTTGTAGCCCACCATGGTGGCGGCGGGCCCCTCGGGCGTGGCGTCCTCGAGGCGCACCTGCCAGAAGGCGGTGTTGCCGGACAGGAAGGCGGCGTGGCCGCCACGACCGATGAAGCCCTCGACGGTGTCGCGCATCCCGGCCGACCAGTACTCGTCATGGCCGATGGACAAGAAGAGCGAGTAGCCACCTTCGCACAGCAGGTCCGGGTGGTCGTCGAGGTCGGCGTTGGTGACGACGTCGATGCCGTAGCCGTTCCGCTCTGCCCACTCGAGGAAGGGCAGCTCCCAGTCGGGCCAGCCGGCCGACCCCGCGTAGGGCGAGAGGTGGTTCAGCCGGAGATAGCCGACGTGGGCGGCCATCTGCGGATCGGGTGGGTGGACGGTGGTGACCCGTCGGCCGTTGCCGGGCGGCTTGTGCAGGTAGCCCGGTGACATCGGCCGCTGGAGCGACACGTGGGTGCCACCGGTGTAGAGGTTGCGGCCACCGAAGTCGTTGTAGGCGTGCCACGTGTTGGTGGCCAGCGCCAAGAGGATCGGGGCGGTGGGGGCGCCGACCGGTGGCCGCACCACGAAGAAGGCATGGCTCCGCCGGCGGGCACCGTCGACGTCGATCTCGAGAACGACCTCGTAGTAGCCCGAGCGCCACGTCGGGTCGACGTCGAGCACGAGGGCGGCGGGCCAGCCACAGCCCGCCGAGTGGGCATCGGAGGGGGTGGGGTGGCTGTCGGCGGGGACGGCGTCGTCGGTGAACACCACTGTGCGCTCGTGGCCCACCCTGGCCACCTCGACGGCGACCGCCCGCCCCCCGGCCGAGGAGAGGTGGAGGCCCACGGCGCCTCCTCCCTCCGCCGACTGGGGCCAGCAGTACCCGGTGACCGTCTCGAACGCCATCGTCGGACAATAGGACGAGGTTTGAGTCCGCGGGCGATCAGCGGGCAGGCTGCCCGCCATGTCCATCCGGGGGAAGGCGGTCATCGTGGGTACCTTCGAGCACCCGCAACGCGAGATCCCCGACCGGACGGTCGCCCAGATCCATCGCGAGGTGGCCGTCGGCGCGCTGCAGGATGCCGGGCTCGCCCTCGCCGACGTCGACGGCTACTTCTGCGACTCCACCGCCCCGGGGTTCGGCCCGGTGTCGATGTCGGAGTACCTCGGGCTGGCCGTCCGCTACGTCGACTCGACCGAGACCGGGGGCAGCTCGTACCTCGCCCACGTGGGCCATGCCGCCGCCGCCATCGCCGCGGGCAAGTGCCGGGTGGCCCTCATCACGCTGGCCGGGCGACCCCGCACGGGCGGCGCCATGCCGGGCGGCGCCCAGCGCATCCAGGACAGCCCCGAGGCCGGCTTCGAGCAGGTCGGGATCTTCGCGCCGGTCGGCAACTACGCCCTTTCCGCTTCGCGACACATGCACGAGTTCGGCACCACCAGCGAGCAGCTGGCATGGATCAAGGTGGCCGCCTCGGAGCACGCCCAGCACAACCCGCGGGCGCTGCTGCAGAGCGTCGTCACCGTGGACGACGTGCTGGCCTCCCCGCTCGTCGCCGACCCACTCCACCGGCTCGACTGCTGCGTCGTCACCGATGGCGGCGGTGCCCTGGTGGTCGTCCACCCCGACGTGGCCAAGGAGCTCGGGCGAGCCGGTGCCGCCCTGCTCGGACATGGGGAGGCGCTCAAGCACGGCGACGCCGGCCGCATCAACCTCACCCATTCCGCGGCACGATGGTCGGGGCCAGCCGCCTTCACCGAGGCCGGCGTGAGGCCCGACGACATCCAGTACGCCTCCATATACGACTCCTTCACCATCACCGTGCTCATCGCCCTCGAGGACCTCGGCTTCTGCGAGAAGGGCAAGGGCGGGGCCTTCGTGGCCGACGGAGCCCTGCGCAGCCCCGGGGGGCGGCTTCCGTTCAACACCGACGGCGGCGGTCTCTGCAACAACCACCCCGCCAACCGTGGCGGCATGACCAAGGTGATCGAAGCCGTCCGCCAGCTGCGCAACGAGGCCCACCCCGCCGTGCAGGTGCCCGGCTGCGAGCTCGTCCTCGCCCACGGCACCGGCGGAGCGCTGTCCACCCGTCACGGCAGCGCCACCCTCGTGCTCGGAGCCTGGTCGGCATGAGCGACCTTCCCGCCCTGGCCCCGCCGTACAACCCCGAAGCCGAGCCCTTCTGGTCAGCCGCCGGCGAGGGTCGTCTGGTCCTCCCCGTCTGCAATGACTGCGGCCACCACATCTGGTACCCGCGATCCTGGTGCCCCGTGTGCGGGAGCGACGCAGTGACCTGGACGGCGATGAGCGGCCGCGGCACCGTCTACGCCTGCACCGTGCTCCGCAAGGCCATGGGCCCGTGGGCAGCGGCAACTCCTTACGTCGGTGCCTACGTGGAGCTGGCCGAGGGCCCCCGAATCCTCGCCAACGTCGTCACCGACCAGCCGGACGCGGTGGGCATCGGCCAGGCGGTCCAGGCCGACTTCGTGCCCGTAGCCGAGCCCGCGGACGGCTCCCCGGCCACCCACCTCCTGCGCTTCACACCGACGCCGACGCCCCCCGATGGGTGACCGACCCCTGGAGATCGCCTGGTTCGCGCCGTCGTGCTGGGGGGACACCGCCCGGCTCGGCGTCGACGATCCGACCCGCCGGGCCACGTACGCCTACAACGCCGAGGTCATCCATCGGGTCGACCGGCTCGGCTTCGACAACGTCCTCATCCCGTCGAGCTACGTGCCCGGGATGGACCCGTGGACGCTCGCCGCCATGCTCGGACCGGCCACTGACCGCACGAGCCTGCTGCCGGCGGTGCGGGTCGGCGAGTTCGATCCACCCATGTTCGCCCGAGCCGCCAAGTCGCTCCAGCAGGCCATGGACGGGCGCCTCACCATCAACATCATCTCGAGCGAGCTGGCCGGTGAGACGCTCGGCTCCGCTGAGCGCTACCAGCGCACGGGTGAGGCCATGGCCCTGCTGAAGTCGTTCTGGCG
>JBDSUN010000315.1:0-6784 GCA_039927735.1 Acidimicrobiales bacterium
GGGCTCGCCGATGGCGAGCCGAGCGTGCTTCCTGAGCCGGCCCCACCAGCCGACCGGATCGTCCCTACGAGACAGGTCTCGTGGCGAGCGGAGACCGAGTCATGGCGAGGCGGGGAGCGTCGACTCCTTCACGTCCCCTGACGGGCCTGTGAAGGTGCTGGTCACGGCATCATCGCCGGGACTTTTGCCGAAGGTGTCGTTGTTGTTGTCGTTGTGGAACCCGGCACCGAGCAGCCCCCGAAGCGCCTGCGGCTCGTCGCCTACCTGCGCGTGTCAACGGATCGCCAGGCTGAGCACGGCCAAGGGCTCGACATCCAGGAACGAGCGATCCGCCGGTGGGCTCGCGCACAGGATCACCGGATCGTCGAGGTGCTCCGTGACGAGGGCGTCAGCGGGTCCAAGGACGCCGCTGACCGGCCTGGTCTGACCGCAGCTCTGGATCTCGTCGAGCGCCACAAGGCCGACGGTGTGGTCGTGTACCGCCTCGACCGCCTGGCCCGCTCCCTGACCGTGCAGGAGGCAGTCCTGGGGCACGTGTGGCGCCACAGCGGGCGGGTGTTCGCCGTCGACACCGGCGAGGTCCCGCAGGACGACCCATCCGACCCGATGCGCACCTTCGTCCGGCAGGTGATGGGGGCGGCCCACCAGCTCGAACGAGGACTGATCGCCGCGCGCATGCGAGCCGGTCGTGAGCTGAAGGCCGAGCGTGGCGGGTACGCCGGGTTCGGGTCACCACCGTTCGGGATGCGCGCCGAAGCCAAGGAACTTGTCCCTGTTGCTGACGAGCAGGCAGCCATCAGACGCATCGTGGAGCTTCGTGGTCAGGGCCGCTCGCTGCCCGAGATCGTCGAGGTGTTGGAGGCTGAGCGGCTCCGGTCAAAGCGTGGCGGCCGGTGGCACCCACAGACCGTGAGCCGGGTCCTGCAACGTGTGGCGTAGGGGACCGCCGGTCAGGTGACGTAGGCGGCGATGTCGATGACGACGTGGTACTGGAGGCTGGTGTCGAGGCTGGGTGTGGTGACGCGCAGCCCGGTGGGAGTGAGGGTGCAGGTGAACGAGTTGCTCTCGTTGCTGCCCGCCTGGAAGTGGGCGGTAGACGCGGGGACGGTGGCGCCGTCGGGGAGGATGTGGAGGGAGGCCTTCACGGTCGGACTGAACACGGTGGCGTTGCCGATGACCGCAGAGGCGTTGGCGGGGATCGGTGCGACGCCGCCCAGGTCAAGGGTGATGGCGTCGCCGGTGCCGAGGCGGCCGCCTTGCTGGCCAGGCACGACTGGGGCGCCGGCCGGTCGGCCTCCGGTGACGCGGGTGTCGAGCACCCGGATCGGGGTGATCGGTACGACGCGGCCGGGGGCGGTGTCCTCCCGTAGGAGCCGTGTCCAGGTGCCGGGCGTGCCGGTCGCCACGCAAAGCCACAGATCACTCATCTCGTCGACGGAGATGGATCCCTGTTCGTAGGTGGTTCTCCCGCTCGGCACGACCGTAGGTGGACCTGACCGCGCGGCCGCGACGAGCCGCAACGTCACCCCGTCCGCCGAATCGGCGTAGATGGCAGGGCCGGTCTCGGACTGGGCGCCCATCGCAAGCGATCCGGGCTCCGGTGCGTATCCGACTACTCCGACACCCCCCGACCCGCTCCTGGGCTGACCCATGACCCCGGTAACGTCGCCCTCGCCTGACACTCCGAACGAGCCGGACGAGGCGGCGACCCCGAAGAACGGGTGACCGAACAGCACGCTGGACACCCGCTCCTCAACGTTGTTGACGAGCGAAGTCGTAACGATCGACGTCTCAGCGATGGCGGTGTTCCCTCGGCCAAGCAGGACGGGGTCGCCGTCAGCGGCTGCGGCCGGTTCCGCGGCAGCCACGCCCACGGCCCCGGCCGCACCGAGACCGGCCAAGCCGCGCAGGAGGTGGCGACGCGACACAGTGTCCTCGGGCGCCGGTTCCTGCTTCAGGGCATCGACCTGCGCCCGCAGCTCGGCAAGCTCGTCGGCGAGCGCTTGGACGTCGGGCTGGGGCACGGTCACCTCGGTGTCGCTGTCGCCATGGCGGGGCCTGCCACCCCGCACTGCCACAGACTAGATGTGCCCCGACCGGGCAGGCATGCTGTCGTGCCGTCGGCGGGGAGCGAGCTGTCCGGATACGCCGCCACCGGTCATCCCCCGGCCCGACAATCCGACCCCACGGCGTCGCCCAGCAGCCACGGTCGAGCCGCATGAGCTGAGACATCGACCGATCGTGTTGTCGCCTCCGGCGACGGAGGGGCTCGTCGGCGCTTCGCACCACCTCGCCGCTGTTCACCTCTCCCAGCAGCCCGGCTTCGCCGGTCTCAGCAGGCGCCTGACGGCGCCCCGCCGTTGCGCTGGGCAGGAGACGTTAGGTGCGGTTCCGGATGAACACCTCGCGCAGGGTGGACAGCAGCCCAGGCTTGGGTCTCCCACCACTTGTGAGATCTCGCGATGGTCCGTTGGAGCCAGAACCGCCAGCGGTCCGCGCCCTTGGCCGCATGAGCTACGACCGAGGGTCCCGCACAGGGAGCGAATGGCCCGGTTCGATCGCCGGCCAGCGTCAGCGGATGGGATGACGCGGCTCGGCCCCCGCTGCTGCGAGGGCCGAGCACGCTACGAGGTGTGTGGACTACCGGAGAACACCACAGGCGGCGAGGTCGGTGGCCTCAGCCGGCAGGCTCGGATCGAGATCACTGATTCCGGCTTCGAAGTCGTAGGCTCCGTCGTCGTTGTAGTCGACCCCGTGGACAACCACGACACCCTCACCGGCGGCGATGGCCTTGGCCACGCTCCCCTTGGTCTTGATGCCGGAGCGGTCATAGGTCAACGTGCCGTCCGGGGCATCGGAGTAGCGGTCCAGCGCCAGGACGCTGGCCGGGGAGGTGTCGCCGGTGTTGGTCAGCGACACCGCCACCGGACCGTAGAACGGGAGACCCTCACCGGTGGTGAGCTGGCCGTCGCCGCCATCCGCGGCCTGAGTCGGGCACTCGTGGTCAGCGGTCTTGCCGAAGTGGATATGCACGGCATGGACGGCGTTGGGAAGAACACCAGCTGCGTCGTAGGTCACGTGGAGCTTGTTATGGGTGACCTCGGCCGACGCCGTGCCCGTCACACCGGAGCCGTTCAGCGACGACAGCTCGGCGACCCTGGTTGTGCTGCTGCCGTCACCGGCGGAGGCGCCGGGTGCGGCCACCAGCAGTCCGAGGCTGGCCGCGCCGATCGTGGCGGCGGCCACCTTCAAGCTGGTTCGACGATTCGTTCTCATCCAGGACTCCTAGAGGTTGGTGGTGCCCAGCGATATATACGGAGCGCAACACGTTGACGGACGGAGTTGAGTCCCAGTACTGGTGCAACGGGCGAAGGCCCCCGGACACGATTGACCCCGGAGACCATGCCGAATGGACGGTCGTGGCGCACCGGTCCTCGGATCAGCAGCGCGAGAGGGTGGCCTCACCCCGAGGGGCCGAAGGCTGCGACGAGACTGCTTGCTGAGCAGCTGAGCCGGACGACGGTCGGGGCGGCTTGTTGGGGCGGGAGCCGTGTCACGTATCAGCCGCGGGGGTCGTCGGGCTTGCCGTCAAGTTCGTTCCGCAAGCGACGAAGCCCGGCGCGGATGCGCGCCTTGACGGTCCCTTCTGGCTGTTCGAGGAGGATGGCCACTTCGCGATAGGTGTGGCCGCCGAAGTAGGCGAGGGCGATGGCCTGTCGCTCTCCGTCGTTGAGCCGCGCCAGATGTCCCCAGGCGCGGTCACCGGCGAGGCGGGCGAGTGCGCGATCGTCCGTAGCCGCCGCAGCGGGCCTGGGGGCGCTGAGCGTCGTGGTCTCGCGGGCTCGGCGGGCGTTGTCGCTGCGCAGGGCGTCGATGGCCCGCCCGCGCGTCTGCATCGTCAGGAAGGAGCGGAGGGAACCGCGGGTCGGGTCGAAGCGCTCGGGCTGGTCCCACAGACGAAGGAAGACGTCCTTCACCACGTCGTCGCCGTCGCCGCCACCGCGCAGGCGGCGAGCCTGCTTGTGCATGTTGCTGCCGTGACGGCTGTAGGCCTCGGCCAGGGCGTCGTGGGAGCCCCGGGCGATGCATTCCACCAGCCCGGCGTCGCTGAGCTGCACGACATCCTCGCCCGGCTGGGCTCCGGACACCGGAACCCGCTGGTCGCCAACGCCGTGCCCCGCCAGATCGTTCACCTACCCGGGATCGTCGGAGTAAGGAATCGGGTGATCGCCACCCAGCTCGGAGAAGCGTTCGTTCAGGGCGGTAGCGACCAGGTCCCGGTCATGGCCGGTCGGCGTGAGCGCTCCGTAGAGGTAGGCCTCCAGCTCCAATGCGGTTCTCATGCCACCCAAGCCGAAGTAGCGGAACCACAGCTCGCCGTGGGACAGCTCGACCTCCAGTCGGGCCTTTTCTAGCTCCCCGGCGGGCTCAGTCACGCGGTGACCTCACCGATGAGGCCCTCGCGGGGGGTGGAGGCGACGATCTCCGCGGCACGGTCCCTGACGGGCTTCCCGGTTCGCTTGGCTGATTGGCGGAGGGCGGCGTAGGCGGCCTCCGCGGTGACACCCTGGCGGGCCATCAGGACGCCTTGGGCCTGCGCGATGGTCTCCCGCAGCTCCAGCGCGCCCTGGAGGCGCTTGGCGACCTCCTCGGCGACGACGTCGACACCGACCTCGGCCAGGATTCCCGATGCCTGGGTGGCGAACAGCGCCGCCAGCTCCTGGTCCTGTGGCCCGAAGGCCCGTTCGGTGTTGGAGTAGATGTTGAGAGCCCCGACAGGTCGGTCCGACACCATGAGCGGCGTCGACAGGATGCTGCCGATCCCGTCCTCGACAGCACGGGCACAGAACTGCGGCCAGCGGGACTCCTCGGCCAACGACTCGATGTGGAACCAGTGTCCCTCGGAGGCGGCCGACAGGCAGGGGCCTTCCCCAGTGGCGTACTGGTCGCGATCCATCTGGGCGATGGTCTCGTCGCTGGCCGCCACGGTGGCGACCTGGCCATGACGTTTCAGGGACACGCTGACGCCGTCAGCGCCGCCGACGGTTGCTCGCGCCAGGGCTGTGACAAGGCGAAGGGACGCGTCGACGACATCGCTCGCAGCGGGAAGGGCTGCCACCCGAGCGAAGTCGGCCGCGATCCAACCGGCAGGAACGCTGGTGGCAGATCGGGAGCTGGTGACCGACCCGGAATGGTCACCGGAACGTTGTTCAGACCCAAGCACTCCAGCAGCGGGATCGAGCGGCCCGATCGCGATCAGTTCGGCCATGTCGACGACTTCGAGGAGCCGACGAACCGTCACTGACGGCGAGCGGATCGACAGGGTCCCGCCAGCCGACTGCAGGAGGGCCGTCGCACTGGCAATGACTCCGAGACCGGATGCGTCCATGAACTCAACCCCGAGCAGGTCGACCACGACGTCGGTGTGGCCTCGGTCGATGAGGTTCCAAACCAGGGCGCCGAGCGATGGAGCCGTGAGCAGATCAACCTCGCCCCGGACTCTGACCACGACGGTGGGCGGTAAGAAGCACACGGAGAGGTCGATCGGGATGCCCCCGTGCTCGACGCAACTCACGACCGCCCCGTGGGGCCGGAAACCAGGTGCGTAGGCGCAGGTTGAGCGACCAACCCAGGTGACGGCGCAGGCCGCCGTGGTCTCATGACAGCGATGAGGTCGACCATCAGGCCGCTTTCCCAGAAGGAGCGCTGGACGCCCGGAAGCCCTCGCTGTCGAAGGCACTGACAACCTACCCGCGGGCAGCATGATGCAGACGTTCTGTGTGGCGAATGATCAAATGGGCGCGATGCCCGGCCACGGAGAAACAACCGAGATTGAGCAGAACCTCGCAGAGGTCGCCCGGGCGCTCTTCGAGAGCGGCACCGTCCAGGGCACCCTGCAGCTCACCGTCGACCTGGCCGTCGCCACCGTCGAGGGCTGTGACGCCGCCGGTGTCTTCGTCATCGAGGACGAACGGGTAACCACCGCGGCCGCCAGCCATCCCCTCGTCATCCAGCTAGACGAGCTGCAGTTCACGACCGGTGAGGGTCCCTGCCTTGCGGCTCTGGAAGGAGGGACCATCTACGCCGCGGACCTGTCCGATGACCCCCGCTGGCCCGGGTTTGGTCCGGCGGCGGTCGAATCTGGCATCCGCAGCGCCCTAGCCTACCGGTTGGCCAATCGACCTGTCAGCGCGCTCAACCTCTACGCCCGGTTGCCCGCTGCATTCGGGGCCACGGATCGAGCCAAGGGGCTCATTTTCGCCACCCTCGCAGGGATCGCCCTGGACACCGCCAACGAGCGGGCCGACGAGGACCAACGCATCACGAACCTGCACGACGCGCTGGGGACCCGTGAGCTGATCGGCCAAGCGCAAGGCATCCTCATGGAACGCGAGCGCATTACCGGCGACCAAGCCTTCGACGTGCTCCGCCGAGCATCCCAGCACCTCAACATCAAGGTTCGAGAGGTCGCCCGCACCCTCATCGATACCGGGGAAACCCCGCCCACCGACTCCAAGCCGCACAAGCCGTAGAGCCCCTCTCTACCCGAGACCTCATGCCGGACCGGACCGCAAGGTCGCCGCGTGCGTAAGCCCCGAGGCCAGGGAGGCTCGCCCGGGACTCACACACGCAGATCTGATTCGTGGCTGTTGTACGACCCGGATGCGCCCAGCAGTGACGAACCCATGAGGGGTCGGGCTCCGACCACAGAGTCGCCGGAGATCTTCGCTTCCGCGTACAACGGTTCCTGGCTGCGGTCGATGGCTAGCGGGTCAGTCTGGAC
>JBDSUN010000316.1:0-9458 GCA_039927735.1 Acidimicrobiales bacterium
GACGCGAGCTCCGGCATCGGCGGGACGTCGACGTGGGCGATGTCGACGCGAACGGTGCCGTGACGGGCCAGCACCAGATCGGCCAGCCCGCCGCCAGGCGCTGGGTGTGGGAGCAGCGCGAGGCGCAGGTCGTCGCCTCCGATCGCGAGGACCCGCAGCACTGGCCGCCCACCCATTGCAGCTCCCGGTGCCATCTCGTGCGTCAACCCGGGATCTTGGCGCGAATGAGTCCCTCGATCGCGGCGATCGTCTCGAAGTTCTCGAGCAGGATCTCCTCGGGCTCGATGGCGACGCCGAAGTCGTTCTCGAGGAAGCCTACGAGCATCATGATCCCTAAGGAATCGATGACCTCGGCGTCGATCAGGTTCTCATCAGCCGCAAGCTGCAGCCCTGGGCGATCCGCGAGGAACTCGCGTTCCAAGATCCCGCGAACCTGCAGGTCAACATTCGTCATCTTTGCTCACATTCAGCCCTCGCTGGGGATCGGGTCCGTGAGGGTCGCTCACGAACACGATCCCGAGTGCATCCGCCCGTGGTTTCGGCCCAGACACTATCGACAACCCCGACCTGCGGTGTGCTGTTCACACTTGTTCACGCAACCAGCGCTCGGTGGTCTCCACGGAGTCGAGCTCGGAGTTCCAGAGAGGGGCGCGATCGGCGTGGAAGCGCGAGCCGATCGGCACGGAGTACATCCCCTCGTCGTCGTAGACGCGCTCCCGCTTCAGCAGCTTGCGGAAGGCGGTCAGCGCCAGGTCACGGTCTACGACGGGCATGCCGTCGTAGATGCGTCCGGCGAACATGTCGAGCACCTGCTGGCGGAAGCGGTCGTGGGCGAACACCGCGAACGCCAGCGGGTTCTCCCAGAACGTATCGATCATGTCCTCGAGCATGTCGATCGCCCGCTCGGTGTGGAGCATGTAGGACTGGAAGGGGTTGTCGCTGTCACGGCCCTTCCCGTCGAGCCATCCGACCACCTCGTCGGCGGCCAGGCCGGCTTCCTTCATGGCGACGTACAGGCCGAAGGAGAAGATCGGGTCGACGAAGCGGTGCGAGTCCCCGACGCAGATGTAGCCGGGGCCGGCGTACTTGCGCACCTGGAAGGAGTAGTTGGGGATGACGTGGGCGTCGTCGACCAGCTTGGGCTCAGGGACGCGAGCGGCCAGGCCCCCGTTCAGCTCCTTGATCTCCCGGCAGATGAAGTCGTGCTTCGACTCGCCGGAGTCGCGGAACGTCTTGGCGGGCACGACGATCCCGATGCTCGTGATCTCGGAGTTGAGTGGGATGGCCCATGCCCAGTGGTACTTCTTCTTGTAGAAGATGTGGGTGTTGCCGGGCATGTGCTCGCGGGAGCTGCCGTCGTCCACCTCGTAGTCGGCGACCTGCGAGAAGAGGGCGATCTGCTTGTCGTAGGAGCCGAGGTACTTGGGCCCCGTGACCTTTCGGTTGGCGAGGAACGTGGCTTGGCCCGAGCAGTCGAGGGTGATCTCGGCTTCGATGTCGATGGTCTTGCCGTCGGCGGTCGTCACCTGGGCGCCGATCACGGTGTTGCCGTCGTCACTCATGAGGGCGGCCGTGGCGCGACCGTCGATCAGACCGGCACCTCGGCTGATGGCTCCATCGAGCATCATCTTGTCGAAGGTGCTTCGGAACCCTTGGTACGTGTACACCTCATGCAGCTCCTTGTCCTCGGTGCGCTGCATGACCGGCACCCACCAGTTGGCGTTGCCCTTGGTGCCGAACACCCGGACCCCGTGCTTGATGGAGTGCCCGTCGGCGACCATCTGGTCGCCGAACCCGAGCTCGCGCACGATGGCGCCGCCCTCCCCGGTGAACGCCTCGCCGATGTGGAACCTGGGGAACTTCTCGCGCTCGACGATGAGCGGCGTCACGCCGTGCTCGAGCAGCCTGAGGGCGGCTGTGGCACCGGCTGGGCCGCCGCCGATGATCAACACGTCGGTCTGGATGTCGCTCATCTGGTCCTGCTTTCGTGGGTGGGGGGTGCGACGGGTGTCGCGATCGGGTGGTAGGTGGTCATGCGATCTCGGGGATCGCCTCGGGTCCCGCGGACTTGGAGTCGGCCGCCTGCGTGCGCGGGAGGAACGCGTCGAACAGCGGTCCGGTCATGGCGGTCGTGATGAGGGCCATCAACACGGCGCCGACCTGCATCGGGCCGGTGATCACACCGGAGTTCAGTGCGAGGAGTGCGGCGACGAGTATCAGGAGCCCGCGGCAGTTCATCAGGATGCCGAGCACGTTGCCCTCTGCCCAGGTCATCCCGGCCAGACGGGCACCGACCGCCCCGCCGATCCACTTCGCGGCCACCCCGGCCACGAGGAACAGCGTGATGCCTCCGACGAACGAGATGCCCAGCTTCGTGAAGTCGGTGTTGAGACCGGAGAATGCGAGGAAGACGGGGAGGAGCACGATCGTCGTGACCTCGGTGAGGCGGTTCGAGGCCTCGAGGAAGAACGCCTTCCGAGGAGCCGGGATGATGATGCCGCCGAGGAACCCGCCCACGATGACGTTGATGCCGATGCGATCGGCGACGAACGCCGACGCGAAGGCGATCACGAGCATCCCGGCGAACATCTCCGGCGTCATGCTGCCTCGGCGCTCGTAGGCGCGCCCGAGGGGTCGGAGGGCCGGCCTCACCACGAGGAGGAGGACGGCCACATAGACAGCCGTGCCGACGAACCTCATCGCGATCGATCGGCCTGACGCGTCCTTGGCGACCCCGGCGGCGACGGCGACGGCGAGGAACATCAACACGGTGACGACGGCGGCCGCCGCGACGCCGGTTGACCCCATCACGCTCTGCGTGAGCCGCTTCTCCTGGAGGATCCTGGCCATGACCGGGAAAGCGGTGACGGCGAGCATGGCGCCGATCATGAGGGCGAAGGACGTCCTCGAGGCCTGGTCCGGGGTGCCGAAGCCGCCGACGAACTTCGAGTTGTAGAGGAGCGGGGCGATGGCGAAGCCGACGCCGATCGGCACCAGGATCGCGGCCAGCGAGACGCTGGCGACGCCCCGCGCCTTGCCCTTGATCCTGTCGAAGTCGAACTCGAGCCCGACGAGGAACATGAACAGGATGAGCGCGATCTGACCGACGATGCCGAGCATCGAACGAGCCTGCGGCGGGAAGAGGCAGGACGAGACGCTGGGCGGGCCCGTTCCCCCGAGGCTCGTGCCGCAGTGGAGGAACTCGGGCGCGTTGTCCCACTGGAAGAACGTGGCGCCGAGCAGCGTCGGACCGAGGAGCACGCCCGCGATGATCTCGCCCACGACCATCGGTTGGCCGAACTTGCGGAACAGCGCTCCGACGGATCGCGCCGCGACGAAGATGATGATCAGGTCCAGGATCACGAACGACAGGACGAAGTCCGGGGTGAGCGCTGGAGCGACCGGCGCTACCTGGCTGAGCAGATGGATCATGTCCTTCCGTTCCCGGTGAGCTGATCGGCGAGGTCTCCGGGCGATGACTGTGGTGGCAGGTGGCCGCCGTCCGGCGTCGGCGCCGGTGCCTCGCCGTTCGGGCTGCCGTTGACCAGGGCTCGTTCGGCCGCATGCGCGGCCGCCTCAGCCCGGATGAGCGGCTCCGGGTACACGACCGAGAGGAGGGGCGTGGCCATGAGCGTCGTCACCAACGCCATCAGGACCAGCATCACGAAGAGAGCCGGCGAGACGACGCCGAGCCGTTGGCCGACGGTCAGGATGACGATCTCGGTGAGGCCTCGCGTGTTCATCAGCAGTCCGATGGCCGTGGACTGGCGCCACGGGTAGCCGAGGATCCGGGCCGCGAACATCGATCCGCCGAGCTTCCCGACGCACGCGGCGGCGATGATCGCCCCCGTGAACAGCCAGAGCTCAGCCTCGTCGAGCAACGAGACCCGGATGGAGAGGCCCACGACCGCGAAGAAGACGGGGAGCAGGAAGACGACGGTGACGTCCTCCAGCCTCGTCTGGATCGCGCGCCGCACCCATGGTGGACGGGGCATCACCACCCCGAGGAGGAAGGCCCCGAAGATGGAGTGGATGCCGATCATCTCCGTCGCCCAGGCCGACAGCAGGAGGCACACCAGGACGCTGGGCACCAAGGCCTGATCCAGCTCACCTCGGCGGCGCAGGGCGGTGGCACCGCGCAGGAGGAGGGGTCGGACGACGAACCCCATGAGGCCCACGAAGCCGGCCGTGAGCACCAGCGTCCTGACCACGTCCGTCGCGCCGCTGGCGTTCACCACCGCCACCACGGCGGCGAGGATGCACCAGGCGGTGAGATCGTCGACCGCCGCGCAGGTCAGCGCCAGCGCTCCGAGGCGAGTGCGATCCAGCCCGGTGTCCTTGAGGATGCGAGCGAGCACCGGGAACGCGGTGATCGCCATCGCCGCACCCATGAAGAGGGCGAAGCCGACGAAGCCGCCGCTGCCGAGCTGCGGGTACAGGGCCACCGCCAGCGCCGCGCCGATCGTGAACGGGACGATGATGGACACGTGGCTCATGAGCACCACTCGGTGGCCGATGCCGCGCACCAGCCGGCGGTTCAGCTCGAGGCCGACGAGGAACATGAAGAAGACCAGGCCGAACTGCCCGACGATGTCGAGGAGGGCGGTGACCGTCGCCGGGAAGAGGTACTGGTTGGCGGCTGGCCACACGGCGCCCAAGAGGCTGGGTCCGAGGACGATGCCGGCGACGATCTCACCCATGACCCGAGTGAGCCGGACGCGACGGAACATGACGCCGACCAACCGAGCGGCGACGAGGATCACGGCGACCGCGAGGAACGTGCGCGCGACGAGGGTGCCGCCCTGGAGCGGTGCCTTGGTGCCCGTGTTCTGCTCGAGCACGGAGGTGACGGGGCGAAGGGTGAGCTCGAGGCGCTCGCCGTCGATCTCGATCGTGCCGCTCGCCGCGCCACGTCGTACCGTCATGTTCGCGGTCACCGGGAGGCCGGCGAGGGTCGACCCGTCCAGGCAGTGTCCGGTCATCGTGGCGCTGCCCGAGCTGCGCTGGACGCGGCCTCGGAGCACGCGGTCGCCAACGAGGCCGTTGGCACCGCTGTCGCTCGGGCGGTGGAGCTCGAGATGCACCCCCGACTGGATCGTCACGACCTCCGTACCCAGGCAGTCGACCGCGTCGCCCTCGACCGCTGAGACCGGCGCCAGCTGCGGGGCGGCGTCGATGCCGGAGCCAACGGACAGCGCGACGGCGAGACCCGCCGAACCCAGGAGGAACGTCGCCGCGTAGACGGCCGCCAGCCGTTGCCAGCGGAGGTCACGTTCCCGCGCCCGTCTCCCCATCCCGCCGCTGCCCCGCCTTTCGCCTGAGACCTCCATCTTGGGGGCCGATGCCGTGCGCGATGCGCGCCTCGCCCCAACGGTGCCGCGCTCCCGGGCCCGCTGTCAAGGGCCCGGACAGAGTCCGTCAGGCGAGCAGGGCGGCCCGCAGAGCCTTGAGACCGTCGACCGACTGCTGGATCGTGTGGTCCATGTTGGCGGCGTGTTCGACGGTGGCGCCGATCCGCTGGGCATAGGCGGCGGCATGCTCGGGCGCGTGCGTGGTGTCGAGGCCGCCGACGATCACGTGGCTGCGGAAGCCCCTGGCCAGCTCACGGCCCGGGGTGTCCACCTCGTCGGCCTCCCAGCGCTCCGCAAAGCTGGCGAGGTGGGCCGCGCACGGTCCTCCGTCGGCGTAGCCGTAGGACAGGTCGATGGTGCGGGCCGCGCTCTCGGTGTACCAGTAGGCCTCCTCGCCCGCGCGGCGGAGGCATCCCTGGACCATCGCAGCATGGGGGGGGCCGCTCGTGGGGAGCACGGCATCGACGCCGACCACCGGGTACTGGGTGGTGGCGTAGGCCACGGCTGAGGCGCCACCGCTGTTGCCCGTGACGCAGAACCCGCAGGAGCCCGCGCCCGGGCTGATGACGCCGAGGGGGCCGTAGATCTGGTCGTGCACCCACTGGATGACCGTCGCTGGCCGGCAGGCCAACGCCGCTGGGCCGGCTTGCTCGCCCACGGCTGAGGCGAGCCACCCCGCAGTCCAACGGACCTGCACCGTGGCGAGGTGGTTCTCCGCCAGTAGATCGAGCAGGTCAGCGCCGGTTCCCGAGCTGGCCCACCAACCGGTGCCGAGCTCGCCGCTGAACAGCACGACGAGACCTCGGGGTGGCCCCTGCGCCGGCCGGCTGGCGACCACTGCGCCGAGCCGCTGAGCAACGCCCGGACAGCTCACGTCGAGGGAGGTGCAGCTCGCTCCGGAGGGGCAGCTGGGATCCGAGCCTGGGGTGACGGTCACCGTGCCGAGGAGCCGTGCGACCACCGGGGGTGGTGTCGTCGCCGACGCAGCCCCGCCGCTGCCTTGGACGGCTCCGCCGCCAGGCCCGCCGTTGCCTTGGACGGCTCCGCCGCCCGCGGGCCCACCGCTGGCTTGGACGGCTCCACCGCCCGCGGGCCCACCGATCGACCCGTCCCCCGCGCCGACCTCGGTGCCGCCGTCGGGGTCGACCCCTCCGACCCCCGGATCTGTCGACCGGTCCCCCGCATCGCACTTTCGAGTGCCGGCACAGGAGGTGGTCAAGTCCGTCGGGACATCCGTGGCTGCGGAGCCTCGGTCTCCTGTCCCGTTGTCGTGGGCGAGGACCGCGACCGTTGCGGCGGCCGCCATCGCAAGCGCGAAGACCAGCGCGACCACGTGGCGCCGACCCGGTGTGGGCGGAAGATCCGTCAGCGGCTCCTCAGCCACGGTCGGAGGTCGTCTTGCGGAAGAGCCCGTGGGTGAAGGTGCGCTTGTTCCCCCGCTGGGTGACGAACGGGAAGTCCTCCATCAGGTCCACCTGCAACGTCGCCGGGGCCAGTCTGCGAAGCAGGTCGTGCGAGAGCCACTGCGGACCGGGGGGTTCGGCGGGCTTCCCGAGCATCGAGCGCAGCCTCGTCTTGAGACCCGCCCCCGAGAAGACAGATGCCCGGCCCGTCGTGCGGGAGCAGAGAAGCTGAAGCACGCCCCGAGGTGCCAGGATCCGTTCGGTCTGCTCGAAGTAGGTGAGCCACCGGTCACGAGGGATGTTCTGGAGGCAGCCGCGGTCGAACACGAACGTGAAGCTCCCCGGCCGAAACGGAGGAGTCGAGGCGTCGGCGACGACGAACGACGCCGCGCGACCATCCGATTCGAGCCGCCGCCGGGCCTGGGCGACGGCCGGGAAGACGTAGTCCAGACCGACCACGAAGCCGAACCGTGCGCTCAGCTCTGCCGTCACGGTTCCCGGGCCGCACCCGAGATCGATGGCACGGCCCGACGGGGGTGGCTCCGGGCCATCGAGCAGGCCAAGGAGCTGGGGTGGGGCACTGGTCATGAACCAGCTGAACTGCTCGCCCTGGGTCTGCTCATAGCGCGTGGCCCACTGCTCGCGTCGCTCGCGACCGTCGCTCATCCGCACCTCGGTGTGGCTCGTCGTGTCGACCCGGATGGTCGCGCCGGGGGGCGAGGATAGGCGAGCCGCCCCGTCATCAGCCGGTCGCGATCTCGACGGACGAGGCCACCTCTGCGGTGGACCCGAGCGCGTCACCGAGATCGCTCCGAGCCGACACGAGCGCCCGCTTCCCGTCATCGAGCGCCACCTCGTTGCCCGGCCAGCCGGTCGCGTCGAGGTCCAGCACCGACGAAGCCAGCGCGGCCACCGCAGCCCTCGCCCGCGCGACGGCGGCGCTCGACGTCGCCAACAGCTCACGCGCCGCCTCGTCATCGACGAGCGAGACCAGCTGCGCGTTGGCGTCGTCGAGGACGTCGGCCGCCTGGTCGACGAGCCCAGCGCCGATCACGAGGTGCACCTTCGGCACCAGCACCGAGTAGGCGCGGTAGCCATCGACGATGTTGGCGACGGCGTCGGACACGGTCCGGAACGTGGTGCCTGCGGCGATGGCCGTTCTCACGGCCTCGAGCCCCGCCACGGTCGCGGCGATGTCGTCCAACAGCGCCGCTCGGTCGGTGTCGCTGACGCCGATGGCCCTGGTGAGAGAGCCGCGGAGGGCGCCGAGCGAGTCCAGACGCTGGCCGATGGCCGTGGCGCCCAGGCGCTTGAGGCGGTCGAGCGCCTCGCCGGGCGCTGAGGTTGCGGTGGGGTCCTGGTCGACGCTCGGCCGAAAGGCGACGGGTGACCACGGGTGCTGCGCCGATGGCGACGCTGCGAGGTGCGCGCTCCCGACGGTCAAGAGGGCCACCAACGTCACGGTGCCGATCCGGAGCCGGCGCTTCATCCGGTCAGCTCCCGCTCCTCCTCAGAGGTCGCGCTCGGCAGCTCGGCATCGATCTGGCGCAGGATGTCCTCCACGTGATCGATGGAAGCGTCGACCGATCGGTCGCTCGTCGTCGATGTCTCGGTCGCATCCGACGCAACCGCGGTGTTCTCGGGCGTGCGGGCCGTGCAGCCGGCGCCGTCGCAGCCGTCGTCCAGCACCCTGAGCCCCAGCAGCGCGAGCAGGGCTGCCACCCCAGCACCGCCCAGTGCCAGAGCCCCGCGCCGCTGCATCGCTGCATCCTAGACCGGCTCGTTCCAGGCGCTCCGCGGTCCACGACCCGCCCGCTCAAGGTCGGCTGCGGCGCGGCCGATATCAACGCTGGCCCAGACCGCTGCATCCGGCAGATCGGCACCCGCAAACCAGACCGGGTCTGGCCCCGAACGACGGAGAGACATGACGGCAATGGACGTTCTTCGTCGCGCCTCGGCGCTGGTCCTCGTGGCGATGACCTCGACCCTGGCACCGGCGCCGCTCTCCGCCGAAGCCGCCACCGCGTCGGCGCAGCTCGTGAGCACCGGCCCTGCCGTACCCACCTCCGGTGCGCTCTTCGGTGCCAACACGCCGCTCGGGCGGATGGGATCCACCACGCGGGATGCCTCGAGGACCGCCTGGGAGGATGCCGTCGGCCGGCCGGCCGCCGTCCATCGCCTCTACTACCAGTGGGACGAGGTCTTCCCCACCGACTACGAGTACGGGTTGAGGGACATGGGCCAGACACCCATCCTGAGCTGGGGCGTGTCGACCTACCAGTACGCGATCGTGCCCTTCGCCGACATCGCCGCCGGCAAGCAGGACGCGACCATCGACGCGCGTGCGGCCGACATCAAGGCCTACGGCTCGCCGGTGTACCTGATCTTCGACCATGAACCCGAGGGCACGTACGGAGGAACGCCGGCAGAGTTCGTCGCCGCGTGGAAGCACATCCACGACCGCTTCGCAGCCGCGGGCGCCACCAACGTCAGCTGGGTGCTCACGTTGACGGCGGCGCACTACGGCACCGATGCCGAGGCGTGGTACCCGGGCGACGCCTACGTCGACCTGCTCGCGGCCGATGGCTACAACTGGTACGGCTGCCCCGGTCGCAACGACCCGTGGAAGACGTTTGCCGCGGTGTTCACCGAGTTCCACACCTACGGCGTCGCCAAGGGCAAGCCCTTGTTGATCGCCGAGTGG
>JBDSUN010000317.1:0-5455 GCA_039927735.1 Acidimicrobiales bacterium
GCGTCGGGCGGGAACTCGACGTCGATCACCGGGCCGGCGATGGCGACGACGCGGCCGTCCTTCAACGTGGGCTGGCTGTCAGTGACGGTCATGGGTGGTACTCCGGTTCAGGCGGTGCGGTCGAGGTTGGCGCGGCCGATGTTGGCAACGTCGAGGGCCTTGTCGGCGAGGAGGTCGCTGCCACCGGACTGGCCGGTGCGCAGGGCCTCGGCCCCGCTGACGATCTCCATGATCTCGGTGGTGATGGCGTCCTGGCGGGCCCGGTTCATCACCCGGCTGAGCTTGGTGATGAGCTCTTCGGCGTTGTCGGTGGCGGACTTCATGGCCCGCTGCTGGGCGGCGAAGAACGATGCCGAGCCTTCGAGGAGAGCAGCGTAGAGGCGGGCCTCGGCGTAGCGAGGCAGGAGGCGCTCGAGGATCTCACCCGGGCCGGGCTCGAACTCGTAGTCGGCGCTCGGCCCCTCGGACTTCTCGGCCGCGTCGAGCAGGTCGGTCTCGAGCGGGACGAACCGCTTGAGCTGCACCTTCTGCACGCCGGCCGAGATGAACTGCGTGTAGGCCACCTCGACGGCGTCGTACTCGCCGGCCTCGAAGCGACCGACCACGTCCTCGGCGATGCGGCGGGCGTCCTCGTAGGTGGGCTCCTCCGAGAAGCCGGTGTGGCTGGCGTCAAGGGTGTACCCGCGGAAGGTGAAGTAGGAGGTGGCCCGCTTGCCGACGGTGATGAGGCGGGTCTGCTTGCCCTCTGCCTTCAGCCGATCCATCTCCCGCTCGGCCGTCCGGATGACGGTGGTGTTGTACCCGCCGCACAGGCCGCGGTCGGCCGCGATCACCACGAAGGCGACCGTGCGGACCTCGTCACGCTGCTCGAGCAGGGCCGAGCCGCGCCCGGCCCCGGCGGCGGCCAGGTTCCGGATGACCTCGGTGATCTGCTCGCTGTAGGGGCGGGCGGCGTTGACCCGTTGCTGGGCCTTGAGGATGCGACTGGCGGCGATGAGCTCCATCGCCTTGGTGATCTTCTTGGTCGACTGCACCGACTTGATCCGTCGGCGCAGGATCCGCTCTGCGCCACCAGCCACGGCTAGCTGCTCTCGTCCGGGGTCTCGGCGACGAGGTCAGCGGGGCCGCTGTCGTCGGCCAAGGCGGCGTCGGCGGCCACGACGGCGGGCACGTCCGGCGTGGAGGCGCTGGATCCGTCGGAGGCCTGGAAGGAGTCGGCGAAGCCCTGCAGGGCTGCCTCGAAGGCGTCGACGTCGGCGATGTCGCCGGAGGTCTTGATGCCGTCGAGGATGCCGCCGTGACGGGAGCGGAACCACTCGAGCAGCTCTCGCTCGAAGCGGGACACATCGGTGACCGGCACGGGGTCGAGGTAGCCGTTGGTGGCGGCGTAGAGGGAGACGACCTGGTCCTCGACGGGCATCGGGCTGTTGAGGGGCTGCTTGAGCAGCTCCACCAGCCGGTAGCCACGGTCGAGGGCGGCCTGGGAGATCTTGTCGAGCTCCGAACCGAAGGCGGCGAAGGCCTCCAGCTCGCGGAACTGGGACAGGTCGCCCTTGAGGGTGCCCACGGCCTTCTTCATGGCCTTGATCTGGGCAGCTCCGCCCACCCGGGACACGGACTGCCCGGTGTCGAAGGCGGGGCGGACACCGGACTTGAACAGGTCGTCCTGGAGGAACACTTGACCGTCGGTGATCGAGATCACGTTCGTGGGGATGTAGGCCGAGATGTCGCCGGCCTTGGTCTCGATGATGGGCAGGGCGGTGAGGGAGCCGGCCCCGTTGCCGTCGGAGAGCTTGGCGGCCCGCTCGAGGAGACGGCTGTGCAGGTAGAAGACGTCACCCGGGTAGGCCTCGCGGCCCGGCGGGCGGCGCAGCAGGAGCGACACCTGGCGGTAGGCCTCGGCCTGCTTGGAGAGGTCGTCGTAGACGATGAGGGCGTGCTCGCCGTTCTCCATCCAGTGCTGGCCCATGGCGCACCCGGCGTAGGGGGCGAGGTACTTGAAGGGGGCGGGGTCGGAGGCGCCGGCCACCACCACGACCGTGAAGTCCATGGCGCCGTACTGCTCGAGGGTGGAGACGGTGTTGGCCACCGTCGACTCCTTGAGCCCGATGGCCACGTAGATGCACTTCACGCCGAGGCCGCGCTGGTTGATGATCGTGTCGATGGCGACGGTGGTCTTGCCCGTCTTGCGGTCACCGATGATGAGCTCGCGCTGGCCCCGGCCGATCGGCGTCATCGAGTCGATGGCCTTGATGCCGGTCTGCAGCGGCTCGTGCACCGGCTTGCGGCCGATGATGCCGGGCGCCTGGATCTCCATGCGCCGGTCCTGCACGTTGGTGAGCGGCCCCCGGTCGTCGATGGGCACCCCGAGGGCGTCGACGACCCGGCCGAGCAGCCCGTCGCCGACGGGCACCGAGAGGATCTGGGCGGTGGCCTTCACGGAGGTGCCCTCGCGCACGGCCCCGCCGTCGCCGAGGATCACGGTGCCGATGGAGTCCTCGTCGAGGTTCAGGGCCAGACCCCGGATGCCGCCCTCGAACTCGAGCAGCTCGTTGACGCCGACGCCGGGGAGCCCGGAGACGGTGGCGATGCCGTCGCCCACCTCGATCACGCGGCCGACCTGAGCGGCCTCCAGGTCGGGCGAGAAGCCCTCGAGGTTCTTCTTGAGCGCTGCGGCGATGTCAGCGGTGTTGATGGTCAGCTCTGCCATCTGCGTGGGTTCCTTCGTGTCGATGCGGTGCTTGGCTGAGATTGCAGTGCCGGCGAAGCCGGGGCATTTCGTTCGGACGGGACGCTCTTTGTCCCGTCCGAGTTGTCAGAATGCGGTCTTGAGCTGCGCGAGGCGGGTCTTGATGGAGCCGTCGATCACCGTGTCGCCCACCTGGGCGACGAGCCCGCCGAGCACGGACGGGTCGATGATCACCTTGAGCTCGATCTGCTTGCCGGTCTTGGTCTCGAGGGCGGCGGTGAGGCGCTGCTTCTGATCGTCGGTGAGCGCCACGGCCGAGCGAACCTCGGCCAGCTCCCGGTTGCCCTCTGCCGCGCTCAGCCCCACGAGGTCGTCGATGATCGACGTCAGGTCGCGGGAGCGACCGGTGCCGACCACCATCGACAGCAGGGCGGTGGTCGTGCTGCTGGCCTTGCCGCCGAGGAGGTCCTCGACGATCTGCTGGCGTCGGCTGACCGGCAGCGCAGGGTCGGTGAGGGTGGTGCGCAGCTCATCGTTGGTCTCGAGCAGCTGGGCGAACCGGAACAGCTCGTCGCCCACCTCGGCCACGTTGCCCTCCGAGCGGGCGACCGCCAGCAGAGCCCCGGCGTAGGCGTGCGAGCGGTCGTCGGTCATGGCGCCGAACCCACCTGGTTGATGTAGTCCTCGATCAGCTGCGTCTGCGCGGCGGCGTCGAGGTTCTTGTTGACGACGGCGGAGGCAGCACCGACGGCCAGCGTGGCGAGCTCGCCCCGCAGGTCGGCGGTGGCCTGGGCCTTGGCGGCGTCGATGTCGGCGGCGGCCCGGGCACGGGCCTCGGCCAGCTCGGTCTGCAGCCGGGCCTCCTGGTCCTTCTTGAGGGCGTCGGCGGACTGCCGGGCCTCCTCGATGATCCGGGCGGCCTCGGACTTGGCGTCGGCCAGCTGGGCCTTGTAGCCGTCGAGCACGCCGACGGCCTCGGACTTGGCGTTCTCCGCCGCGTCGAGGTCACCTCGGATGCGCTCGGTCCGGGCCTCCATGCCCTTCTTCACGGCCGGGAAGGCGAACTTCCACATGAGGAAGAGCAGCACGAGGAAGGACAGACCGCCCCACACCAGCTCGTCGGTGGCGGGCAGGATCGGGCTGGGGGCCTCGTTGCAGTCCTCCGGCGAGCCACCGTCGACGAGGATCGGGATGCACTCGGCGTCGAACTCGGTGGCGCCGTTGGTCACGGCGATCTCCTCGGCCTCGTGGATGATCCCCTCGATCTGCTCCTCCGACAGGCCTTCGACGTCACCGTCTTCCTGGGCGGACGCGGCGGGAGCGACGGCGATGAGACCGGCGGCGAGCAGGCTGCTCGCCAGCATTGCGCGGGTGCGGAATCGCACGGTTGGCCTCCTCAGCCCGAGATGATGAACGAGAGGACGAAGCCGAACAGGGCGAGGGCTTCGGTGAAGGCGATGCCGAGGAACATGGTGGTGCGCACCATGCCGGCTGCCTCGGGCTGACGGGCCATGGCGGTGATGGCGTTGCCCACCACGATGCCGATGCCGATGCCGGGGCCGATGGCGGCGCCGCCGTAGACGATCCCTCGACCGACGGCGGTGAGGCCGGCCTCGAGCTCGCCCGGGTCCTGCTGTGCGAGAAGTTGCAGCACGATCATTGTCTCCTTGGTTGCTTAGTGCTCGGGGTGCATGGCACCGCCGATGTACACGGCGGCGAGGATGGTGAAGATGTAGGCCTGGAGGAACGCCACCAGGACCTCGAAGAGGCTGAGGAACACCAGCAGCGCGAACGGCAGCACCGCTCCGATGATGGTGGCCTCGAACAGCGCCTGGCAGAGGACGGCGAACGTCACGAGCAGCAGGTGGCCGGCGATCAGGTTGGCGAAGAGCCGGACGGCCAGGGAGAGCGGCCGGGTGACGAGGATGCCGAGCAGCTCGATGAGGAACACCAGCGGCAGGATCGCCTTGGGCACGCCGGGCGGGATGGTGGCCGACTTGAAGTACTTGATCGGCCCCTGCGAGGCGATGCCGACCACGTGGTACACGCCCCACACCAGGATGGCGAGGAAGGCCGGCAGGGCGATGCGGGCGTTCACCGGCATCTGCACCCCGGGCACCAGGCCCCAGATGTTGCAGGTGAGGATGAAGGTGAAGAGCGTGAGCAGGAAGGGCGTGAACTTGAGCCCGTCGGGGCCCATCGTCTCGAGGATGATGCCGTCCTCCACGAAGCCGACGGCCGACTCGGCCACGTTCTGCACACCGGTGGGCACCAGGGCCTGCTTGCGACCGCCGAGGTACATCACCCCGAAGGCGATGGCGGCGGACACCCACATGAGGATGATCACCTTGTTCACGGCGAAGGAGCCGTCGCCGAACAGGGTGGGCCACTCGGTGACGTGGCTGATGGGCGGGAACTCCAACCCGAGGATCACGAGAGGACAGCCTCCTTGTCAGGGGTGGGCTTGAGGCCCGGGAAGGCGAGCGAAGCCGAGACGTAGCGCAGCTCCCAGAACAGGAGCCCCAAGTGGGTGACGAGCACGGTGATGCCCAGCGCCGTCATGTCGACCCAGGAGGCGTCACGCACGGCGAAGAGCACGGCGGTGACGAGGCCCATCCGCACGGCGAAGCCGCCCAGGGACACCGCCATGATGGCGGTGAGGGAGATCGTGGCCGCCCAGGACAGGGCGATGGCGGCGAGCAGCAGGTTCACCGCGACCAGGGCGATGGCCACCGCGGCCGACGAGGTGCCCTGCGTGCCCCAGAT
>JBDSUN010000318.1:0-8259 GCA_039927735.1 Acidimicrobiales bacterium
AACGCCACCACCTTCGGCTGGCACACCGCGATCAACGATCGCGACGTCTACCTCCACACCCTGCCGATGTTCCATTGCAACGGCTGGGGCATGCCGTACGCCCTGACCGGGATGGGAGCCGAGCAGATCGTGATCCGCAAGGTCGACGGCGCCGAGATCCTGCGGCGCATCGACGAGCACGGGGTGACGTTGCTGTGCGGTGCCCCCGCCGTGGTCGCCATGGTGCTGGAGGCGGCCGCCGCCTGGGACGGCCCCGTCCCCGGTCACGGCCGCACCCGCATCGTGGTGGCCGGCGCACCGCCGCCCACCCGCACGGTCGAGCGGATCGAGACCGAGCTCGGGTGGGAGATGATCCAGATCTACGGCCTCACCGAGACGGCCCCGCTGCTCACCATCAACCGCACCCGGGCGGAGTGGGACGACCTCACGCCGGCCGACCGAGCCGCGAAGCTCTCGCGAGCCGGGGCACCGGCCGTCGGCATCGACGTCGCCATCGACGGCCAGGGCGAGATCCTGGCCCGGGGCAACCACATCCTCAAGAGCTACTGGGATCAGCCCGAGGCCACCGACGACGCCCTCGACGGCGGGTGGTTTCACACCGGCGACGGCGGCACCCTCGACGACGGCGGGTACCTCACCATCAGCGACCGCAAGAAGGACGTCATCATCTCCGGTGGCGAGAACGTCAGCTCGATCGAGGTGGAGGACGCGCTGTTCTCCCACCCGTCGGTGGAGGAGGTGTGCGTGATCGGCGTGCCCGACGAGCGGTGGGGCGAGACGATCAAGGCACTCGTCGTGCTGACTCCCGGCACCAGTGTCACGGAGGACGAGCTGCGGGCGTGGTGCAAGGAGCGCCTGGCCGGCTACAAGTGCCCCACCTCGGTGGACTTCCGCGACGAGCTGGCCCGCACCGCGACGGGCAAGCTCCAGAAGTTCAAGCTGCGGGCTCCCTTCTGGGAGGGTCGCGAACGGCAGGTGAACTGACGCTCGCTACCCTTCACGGGCTATGGCGCAGATGCACCACCTCTCCCAGAAGGCGTACGACCGGCTGAAGGCCGAGCACGACGAGCTCACCACGGTGGGCCGCGTGGACATCGCCCGCAAGATCGAGGCGGCCCGGGAGCTCGGTGATCTGAAGGAGAACGGCGACTACCACGCCGCCAAGGACTTCCAGGGCCACATGGAGGCCCGCATCCGCCAGCTGGCGTCGATGATCGAGAACTGCGAGATCGTGGAGGGTGCTGATGGCGACATCGTCGAGCCCGGCACCACCGTCGAGCTGCGCTACGAGGGCGACGACGGCACGGACACCTTCTTCTACGGATCCCTGGAGGAGCGGGGCGTCGACCACGACATCATCAGCCCCCGCTCGCCTCTCGGACAGGCCCTGGTGGTCTGCAAGCCGGGCGACAAGGTGGACTTCGAGTCCCCCTCCGGCGCCACCCTCACCGTCGAGGTCGTCTCCATCTCGTGACCCAGGCGGAGGAGGCGGGCGCTCCGTGGCTGCTGCCAGGCGGGCCACTCGAGCTCCCCGGGCGCGGCACCACCTTCGTGCGGCACCACCCGGCGCCAACGGGTGCGCCCACGGTCCTGCTCTTGCATGGCCTCGGCGTCACCGCCGACGCCAACTGGTTCCCGTCCTACCCGCCCCTCGCCGATCGCTACGGCGTGGTGGCCATCGACCACCGGGGCCACGGTCGCGGCATCCGCTCAGCGGCGCGAGTGCGACTGTCCGACTGCGCTGATGACGCCGTCGCCGCCCTGGACGCCCTCGGCATCGACCGAGCCATCGTCGCGGGCTATTCGATGGGTGGGCCGATCGCGCAGCTCGTGTGGCATCGCCACCGGGACCGCGTCGCGGGGCTCGTGCTCTGCGCCACCGCCCATCGCTTCCGAGGCATCGAGCCGGGGCGCGACCTGGCCCCGTCGATCCTCTTGCGGGCTCGGGCCACCGCCGCCGCCCCGTCCAAGCGCGCCCGGCTCGACCGGGGGCTGCGACGCTGGCTCGCTCAGGAGATGGCCCTGACCGACCGCCGGTCGGCCGTGCAGGCCGGCCTCTCCCTCGCCCGCTTCGACGCCTCCGCATGGATCGGCGAGGTCGACGTCCCCCACGCCGTCATCGTCACCCTGCGCGACGCCGCCATGGTGCCGGCCCGCCAGCGCCGGTTGATCGCCGCCCTCCCTCACCCGTCGGTCCACGAGGCCGACATCGACCACACCGGCTGCGTCACCCGCCCCGCCGTCTTCGTGCCCGCCCTCCTCGCCGCCATCGAGGCGGTCGGCTGAGCGGCCAGCTCCGGCCGTCGGGAACCGCAGCGTCCGTCACGATCGTCTACACAGGGGTCCACCCGACCAAGCCCTCGGAGGTCGCGCGTGCTCGAGAGACTGCCTGCCTTGCCGACGAGCTTGTGCAGGGCCGCGGTGGTGCTCGGACTGGCGGCCGCCGCTTGCGGCGCTGGAGACGGCGCTGAGGTCGAGGCCGGCGCCGAGAACCTCTGGGAGCGCCAGCACCTCGACGGCGAGCTCGGTCCGGACTACGTCGTGCAGATGGCGGCGGACGCGAGCGACCTCGTGGTGGCGGGCGCGAGCGACGACGGGTTCCTGCACGCCTTCGTCGATACGGGATCGGGCGCGTTCGAGGTCGCGCCTCCCGTTGACCTGACCATCGGCTATCCCGGGCTCGGCGGGGTGGCCAGGTTCGGCGATCGGTGGGTGGCGCTCGGGGGCACCAACGGTGACGATGGAGCGACCTTCGCGCTCCAGATATTCGAGTCCACCGACGGGCGAGCGTGGAGCGCCGTCGACCCGTCGGGGCTCGACGACCCGGCGGAGGTGGGCGGTCTCACGGCGGTCGACGGCGGGCTGGTGGCCGCGGGCACCTTGCGCCTGGCCGACGATCTGAGCCGCGGTGGGTTCCGACCCGCCGCGTGGGCAAGCCGTGATGGCAGGGTGTGGACCCAGACGGAGCTGCCCATGGGAGGCGCAGCGGAGGGCGTCGTCATCGATGTCGCCGCCGTGGACGGGGTGGTGCTCGCCACCGGGATCCTCGACGACCGTGGCGCGTTGTGGTCGTCCACGGACCTGGGTGCCAGCTGGTCGCTCGTCACGGCGCCGGGCCTGCCGGAGGCGTCCTCCTTCGGTGGGATCGCCGTCGCAGACGGGACCGTCGCCTTGAGCGCGTGGAGGAGCACCCCCGAGCTGGGAGAGGACGGGGAGTACGGTCTGAGCCTCCTCCTGCACTCCACGGACGCGGGCGGCCATTGGAGCCTTGCGAGCGCACCGCCGCCGGGGCGATCGTCGGGGTTCGCAGGTCCGATCTTCACTGGTGCCGGGTACTTCTTCACGATCGATGAGGGCGACCAGGGCGACGGGTACGAGCCCGAGGTCTGCTACGACGACGTCGAGCTCTGCCGCAACGGTCCGGGTCCCGCGAGCGCCCAGCCGTCGTTGTACGCCAGCGAGGACGGCGATCGGTGGACCCGCGTCGACACGCGAGGCATCGAAGGGGGTCCGCGGTTCCGGGCCGTCGGCGGTGCGGCCGACGGGCGGATCGTGGCCCTGCGGGAGAGCAGGGGTGGCACCGATGCATGGATCTGGCCGGCGGGCCAGCCCTTGGCCATGCGCATGGCGGATGCCGGGCCACCCGCGCCCGAGGCCGACGTCGACCTGATCGCCTGGGATGACGAGGTGGAACCGGGCCACCGCTACGCCCTGCCGCTGTCGCTCCACTGCGGCATGGACCGGCTCAGCCTCGACGGACGCAGCTGGCAGCTCGTGAGCCCGGAGACGACGGACGGTGGCGGCTACCCCGAGGAGTGGCCACTGGTCGGCGAGGCCCTCTACGGCTTCGTCACCCTGGTCGACGCGGACACGGTCGAGTACTCGATCGGCGACGGCGAGGTGATCGCCACCTACGAGCTGGCGACCGCTGAGCCGCCGGGTTGCGCCTGAGATCCTCCTCAGGCCTTGCCGCCGCCCGTCCCGACCGTCCGGTGACGGCGTCTGGTTGACTCACGCGCATGGACATCGATCTGCCGTCCGAGGACGACCCGCGACGGCTCGAGGTGCGGCGCTGGCTCGGCGAGCATCCGCAGCGACCGCCGACGACGAGCACGATCATGAGGCCCCGGGTGGGCAGCAGCTCCATGCTCGGCTGGCCAAGTTCAAGCTCCCGAAGACGGTCGACTACACCACCGAGATGCCGTGCGATCCCAACGGGAAGCTCTACGAGCGCAAGCTGCGTGACCCGAACTGGGAGGGGCTGACCCGCGCCATCTGATCGGCCGGGCTAGGGCGTGGCGCTCTTCCCGTTCCGCCCATCGGTGCGGTGCAGCTCCCGCTCGTAGGGCTCGATGAGCACGCGTGCAGCGCGCTCGAGGTCGACCGACACCGAGGCGAAGTCCCGCCGGCCGTTCGCCCATGACACGAGGGTGGCGTACCAGACGTGGCTGAGCACCGCGAGGATGTCGCTGCGGACGTCCGGATGGAAGCCCTCCAGGATGTCGTCGCCCATGCCGGCGATGTGGCGTGACACCTCGGCGCCGCTCTCCCGCACGCCCGTGTCAGCCGACATGAGTGCCCGCACCAGCGCCTCGGACAGCTTCGGCTGGCGCTCCATGGCCCGGCAGGCCCGCTGCAGCACGTCGACCATCTGGTCGGCCGCCGTGTCCCCGCGCGGCGGCGACTGCTCCACCCGACCCCGCAGCCGCTCGGTCCACTCCATCATCGCGGCGGAGAGGAGGTGGTCCTTGGACGAGAAGTAGCGGTAGATCGTGGCCATGGCCACGTTGGCCGTCTCGGACACGCTCCGCATCTGGACGGCCTCGTAGCCCCCCTCCGCGCCGAGCTCGAAGGCGGCATCGATGAGCCGACGGCGGCGCTCCTGCTGCTCGGGTGACAGCTCGGCGACCTGCTCCTCCATGGCGCTCATGGGCTCGTCCATCACAGCTCCCGGAAGGGGATGCCCTTGTCGACCCGGGGGTCCGCCGGCAGCCCCAGCGTGCGCTCCCCCATCACGTTGCGCTGGATCTCGTCGCTGCCTCCGGCGATGCGGATCGAGGGGGCGCCGAGGAACGACTGCTGCCAGCGCCCGTCCGCAGGAGCATCGCCGTCCACCAGCATCCCGCTCGCACCCTGGACCGCAAGGGCGAGCTCGCCGTTGCGCTTCAGGTTCCAGGCGGCGAAGACCTTGCGGACGGAGGACTCAGGTCCGGGTGGCAACCCCTGGTTGGCCCGCGTGCGACTGCGGAAGCCCAGGTACTTCATGATCTCGGCCCGGCTGTAGGAGGCGGCCAGCCCCTGGCGCAGGACGGCGTCGTCGGCCACACCGAGCTCGCGCGCCAGCTCGATGAGGTCGGTGACGACCGGGCCGCTGCTGCCGCCGCCCATCATCGTGCGCTCATTGGCCAGGGTGGTCATGGCCACGCCCCACCCCCCGTTGACCTCACCGAGGATGCGGTCGTGGGGGATGCGGACGTCGGTGAAGAACACCTCGCTGAAGTGCGATGCACCCGTCATCTGCTTGAGGGGCCGCACCTCGATCCCCGGCGTGCGCATGTCGACGAGGAAGTAGGTGATGCCGCGGTGCTTGGGCTGGTCGAGGTCGCTGCGCGCCAGGAGGATGCCGAGGTCGCTGTAGTGGGCGCCCGAGGTCCACACCTTCTGCCCGTTCACCACCCACTCGTCGCCGTCGCGCACCGCGCGGGTGGACAGCCCGGCCAGGTCGCTCCCCGCCCCTGGTTCGCTGAAGAGCTGGCACCACACCTCGTCGCCCCGCAGCGTGGCCGGGAGGAACCGCCGCCGCTGGGCGTCGGTGCCGTGAGCGATGATCGTCGGTCCGACCATGGCGATGCCCACCGCAAAGGCGTTGACGGAGAGGCTGAGCTTGGCGGCCTCCTCCGTGAAGATGGCCTGCTCGCTCGCCGTGCCGCCGCGCCCCCCCGTCTCCTTGGGCCAGGTGATGCCCGCCCAGCCCTGGTCGGCCAGGAAGGCCTGCCAGGGCTTGGCCCGCGCCACCCAGTCGTCGTCACCGCGCCCGCCACTGCTCAGCACCCTGCGAGCCGGCTCGCTCGTCGCCGCCTGTTCGAGCCACGCGCAGGCTGCGGCGCGGAAGGTCGCCTCGTCCGGGCTCTCGTCGAAGTCCACCGTTACAGAGTAGAACACGTTCTCGCCACGCGGACGACATCGAGACTGGGGACCTGTTGCGTCAGACGCGAGAACGTGTTTCATTCCCTGGAGCGCCGCCAGGTCCTGCGGTCGGGGCGCCCGGTGCAGATCTCGAACGACCACGATCCCGCCAGCGCTTCCAGACGAAGGGGACCAGCAGGCTGACGATGAGGCGACGGAGGAGGAAGGCCATGGTGGCGGAGCCTTACCCCGACCGGCCGTGGATCAGGCCTCGTGCAGCGCGACGGGGAGGTGCTTGATGCCGCCGATGAAGTTGCTGCGAAGGCGGTCGGGGGCACCGAGGGCCTCGATGCGCGGATAGCGCTGTGCCATCTCTTCGAACAGCATCCGGATCTCGAGGCGGGCCAGCTGGGCACCGAGGCAGAAGTGCGGTCCGCCGCCGCCGAAGGCGATGTGGTTGTTCGGCTGGCGGGTGATGTCGAAGCGGAACGGGTCCTCGAACACGTCCTCATCCCGGTTGGCGGAGATGTACCAGAGGCTGACCTTGTCTCCCGCCTCGATGGTCTGGCCGCCGACCTCGATGTCGCGCGTGGCGTTGCGGCGGAAGTACATCACCGGCGTGGCCCAGCGCAGGATCTCCTCCACCGCACCGGCGATGTGGGCGTCGGGATCGCTGACCAGGAGCTCGTACTGCTCAGGGTGCTCGAGGAAGGCGTTCATGCCGTGGGCGATGGCGTTGCGGGTGGTCTCGTTGCCCGCCACCGACAGCAGCAGGAAGAAGAGGTTGAAGTCCATGTCGGACAGCGACTCGCCGTCGACCTCGGCGCTCAGCAGCGCGGAGATGATGTCGTCAGATGGCTCGGCCCGGCGCTTGTCGGCCAGCTGCTGGGCGTAGAGGAACATCTCGACCTGGGCGTTGAAGGTCGCCTCGGCGGACACCATGTACTCGGGGTCCTCGGAGCCGATCATCCGGTTGCTCCACTCGAAGATCTTGTGCCGTTCCTCGCTGGGCACACCGATGAGCTCGGCGATGACCTCGAGCGGGAGCTCCGCCGCGATGTCCACCACGAAGTCGACGTCGCCGTCCTTGGCCACGGCCTTGTCGAGCACCTCGTCGGTGAGCTCGCGGATGTGCGGCTCGAGCTGGCCGATCATGCGGGGCGTGAAGCCGCGGTTCACCAGCTTGCGGTAGCGGGTGTGGTCGGGCGGATCCATCATCAGCATGAGGCGCCCGCCGGAGTCGCGAGCAGCCCGCTCCTCCTCGGTGCCACCGCCGAGCCCACCCTCCTCGAGGCCGACCACCCCGCCACGCTCCTGGTCCGAGGAGAAGGCACCGGCGTCGCGGTTGCAGCTGATCACGTCGGCGTGCTTGGTGATGACCCAGAACCCCGGCCCGTCCGGCTCGGGGTGCTTGTAGACGGGGGCGTTGGCTCGCAGGTGCGTGAACCAATCGTGCGGGATGTCCTGGCGGAACCGGTCGCGGTCCAGCAGGTCGATGTCGGCGAGCTCCATGTGTCCCCTCAGTGGCCCGTGAAGGTGGGCGTGCGCTTCTCCATGAAGGCCGTGGGGCCTTCCTTGGCATCATCGCTCATGAACACCCGCATCCCGATCTCGGAGTCGATGCGCATGGCCTCGCTCTCGGGCACGCCCTCGGTGGCCCTCAGCGCCTTGAGCACCGCCTGCACTGCGACGGGCCCGTTGGCGGCCACCGCGGCGGCCACCTCCCGCGCCCGCTCCAGCGCCGTTCCGTCAGGGACGACTTCGCTGATGAGGCCGATGTCCTTGGCCTCGGGCGCCCGAACGTGTCGGCCGGTGAGGAGGATGTCGGCGGCGATGGCGTACGGGATCTGTCGGCGTAGCCGGACGACCGAACCACCGAGGGGGTAGAGGCCCCACCGCACCTCCGACACGCCGAACCGGGCGCTCTCGCCCGCGATGCGGATGTCGGTGCCCTGCAGGATCTCGGTGCCGCCGGCCACGGCCGGCCCCTCCACTGCGGCGATGAGCGGCTTGTCGAGGAGGAAGCCCTTGAGCAGCGGCTTGATGACGCCGCTCGACAGGTCGGAGGTGCCCTCCTGCTTCTCGAAGGAGTCTCCCGGAGGTGAGGTCGTCATGGCCTGGAGGTCGGCGCCG